>CANDQP010000062.1 GCA_947388185.1 uncultured Dorea sp.
GTTTCACGTGAAACATTTACATTGATTTTATTCTATAGTATAATAATTATAGGCAACAGTCCATTGTTTTTTATGAAAGGAAAGATATGCATGAGTCTGAAAAAGAAAATTATAACTGGAATCACATTATCAAGTACATCTGCACTTATTATTCATATTATCAACAAATTCATTTATTATTCGGCATCACTGGATAATTTACTGGACAACCCTTCCGGCACTTACTATGATTGGAAATTCGGGAAAATATATTATAAAAAGACCGGGAGCGGTTATCCTCTCCTTTTGATCCATGATCTGAATACCTTCAGCTCGGGCCATGAATGGAACAGGGTTTTAAAGCAGCTATCTAAGACAAACACTGTTTATCGGATAGACTTACTTGGATGCGGACGTTCTGATAAACCAAATCTTACATATACTAATTATTTATACGCTCAACTGATCAGTGATTTTATTAAGCATGTGATAGGACAAAAGACGAATGTAATCGCAACCGGCGAGTCGGGTTCATTTGTTATCTCAGCATGTAATAATGATGATTCTATTATTAAGAAGATTATATTGATCAATCCTCCTGACATAAAGGAATTATCGAGAATACCTACGAAACGGAATAAGGTATCTACGAATCTGATCAGCGTTCCGATAATCGGAACCTTCTTATATAATATACTGACACGTAAAACAATGATTGAAGGTCTATTTGAAGAATTCTACTTCTATGATAAAAATAATATAGAAGATGAATTAGTACAAACCTACTATGAGGCAGCTCATATGGGAGATGGTTCTCCACGCTATCTTTTTGCCAGCTTAAATGGCCACTACACTACCATGAATTTGAATCACTGTCTAAAATCATTGACGAATAGTATCTATATTATAATAGGAAAAGAAACGGATGAAAATATTGAAATTGCTGGAACCTATCAGAAGATTCTTCCTTCTATAGAAGTAGACACAATAGAAAAAACAAAACTGCTTCCGCAGTTGGAAAAACCTCAAGAATTTATGAAACAGATTGAAATTTTCCTGGATGATGAATATTAGTCAAAGACCCCGCTGCAGTCGACAAATGTGCATGCAAGCATGCCCGCTTGGCTCGTTGCTCGCGGAAATAAAAAGAGGCTGTTTGAATCTATCTCAACAGCCTCTTTTCGTTTCACGTGAAACATTTTTATTTTATTGGTTCTTTTCCGGGAAGTCCTGCTTTCCTTGGATACTTCATACTACATTTTTTCACTTTATTTATCTTGACAAAAGATCTGTATATATCTGTTCCGGGAAGATGAAACTTCACTACTTCTTCTACTCTTCCGCTCAAGATCTGAATCGCCTTTCCCGATCCTTCCATCTCTTCGTCAATATCCCCGGACTTGTAAGAGATGAATGAACCTCCTGTTCTGACATACGGCAGACAGTATTCCGACAAAGTCGCCAGATTGGCAACTGCCCTCGATACACACAGATCATAAGACTCTCTATAATCTTCCTGACGGGCATAATCTTCTGCTCTTCCATGAATCGTATAGACTTCTTTCAATCCAAGCTCATCAATCACATGATTCAGAAACTTGATTCTCTTATTGAGAGAATCCAATAATGTAACCCTGATATGAGGAAATGCAATCTTCAATGGTATTCCCGGAAAACCTGCTCCTGTTCCTACATCGATCAACGTATGAATATCATTCACATCACATACTTTGACGAGAGCAAGGCTGTCTACAAAATGCTTCTCAACCACCTCTTCATATTCTGTAATCCCTGTGAGATTCATCACCTTATTCCATTCAACCAACAACTCATAATATTTATTAAACTGTTCTAACTGTCTGTCATCCAATTCAATACCAATATCTTTTAATTTCTTATCTAATATATTATCCACAATCTCTCCTCTAATATGATCTACTTTCCACCCAAATATACCAGCAGCACCGATATATCCGCAGGCGATACTCCTGATATACGGGATGCCTGTCCGATCGATACAGGACGGTATTCCTTCAGCTTCTGTACCGCCTCTATCCGAAGACTCCTGACCTTATCATAATCTATATCCTCCGGAATCTTCTTATTCTCCAGCTTCTTGAACTGCTCTACCTGTTTCTTCTGCCTGCTGATATAACCGTCGTACTTAATTGATATTTCCACCTGATCGATCACTTCATCGCTTAATTCCTCCGGGAATCTCGGACGCTTTTCGTCTATTTCTTCCAGCATACGATAAGACAATTCCGGACGGCGGATCAACTCGGCGAGAGAAGCTCCTGATGCAAGAGGCGTACTCTTGCAGGTTTCTAACAAGGTCTGAACCTTATCTGTATTTCCTACATTTGTAAGATTAAGACGTTCTATCTCTGCCCTTATCAATTCTTCTTTCTTAAGAAGTCTTTCGTATCTCTCCCGGGAAATCAAACCTATCTCATATCCCAGCTTCGTCAATCTCTGATCTGCATTATCCTGTCTGAGAAGTAATCTGTATTCTGCCCTGGAAGTCATCATCCTGTAAGGCTCATGGCTCTCCTTGGTCACAAGATCATCAATCAGCACTCCGATATAAGCCTCCGACCGATCCAGTACAACCGGCTCCTTCCCCTGTAATTTTCTTGCCGCATTGATCCCCGCGATCAACCCCTGTGCCGCCGCTTCCTCATAACCGGAGCTCCCGTTGAACTGACCTCCGCTGAATAATCCATCAATGCTGCGGAATTCCAGAGACGGCTTCAACTGTCTCGCATCGATACAATCATACTCTATGGCATAAGCATTTCTTACGATCTTCACATTCTCAAGTCCGGGAACCGTTCTGTACATTGCATACTGTACATCCTCCGGCAGAGAACTGGACATCCCTCCGATATACATCTCATTCGTCTCGATTCCCTCCGGCTCAATAAATACCTGATGCCTGTCCTTGTCTGCAAATTTGACAACCTTATCTTCGATAGACGGACAATACCTTGGCCCTGTTCCCTCTATCATTCCGGAAAACAGCGGAGAACGATCCAGATTCTTTCTAATAATATCATGTGTCTTCTGATTCGTATAAGTCAACCAACACGATACCTGGTCAATCTGTACATCTTCCGGATTCGTTGTAAATGAGAAGGGAACAACTCTCTCGTCTCCGAACTGTTCTTCCATCTTACTGAAATCAACAGAATTCTTATCGATCCTCGCCGGAGTTCCTGTCTTAAAACGATACATCCGAATTCCCAATTCTTTCAGAGAGTCTGTCAGATGATTCGCAGCCTGAAGTCCGTTCGGTCCTGTGTTGCTGCTCACTTCACCATAGATGCAGCGGGCCTTCAGATATGTCCCCGTACACAGAATCACCGCCCGGCAGGGATAGACGGCCCCCGAGTATGTCTGCACACCTGTAACCTTCCCCTCTTCTGCCAAGATCTTCACTACTTCCATCTGTTTGATCTCCAGATTCTCCTGACACTCCAATACCTGGCGCATAGCCCGGCTATACTGTGCCTTATCCGCCTGTGCCCGAAGCGAGTGGACTGCCGGTCCCTTTGACTTGTTCAACATCTTTGACTGGATGAAGGTACGGTCAATCACCTTCCCCATCTCTCCCCCAAGGGCATCCACCTCTCTCACAAGATGTCCCTTAGAACTTCCTCCTATATTCGGATTACAGGGCATCAGCGCAATACTGTCCACACTGACCGTAAATACGATCGTACGGAAACCAAGTCTTGCAGAAGCAAGCGCCGCCTCACATCCTGCATGCCCCGCTCCGATCACAGCTACATCATATCCATCCTCATTTACCCATACAGAATTTGCTGAATATCTCATTGACCAAATCCTCTCCCATCGTCTCACCAGTAATTCTTCCAAGTGCCTCATAAGCATCCATCAGATCGATCGAATAAAAATCCTCCGGCATACCTGCTTCTATACTGTCTATAACCTTTTCCAAGGATGAACAAGCATCCCAAAGAGCGGTCTTCTGACGTATATTTGTAATATAGATCTCATCATTAAATGCAATATTCCCTTCATAAAACATTAACTTTAAAGTTTCTTCCAACAGATTAATACCGTTTTTCTCCGTTGCAGATATTGGAATAACAGGAATTGTAAACTTTTTTATTTCTTTAGTATCTGTATATGAAGGAATACTTGCAAAATACATCCTTTCAACATCTGCCTCTGTCACTACCGTATCCAAGTCAGATTTGTTCAGCAGAATGATAGAAGTCTTTCCTTCTATCAGCCGCAAGATCTCATGATCGTTCTCATCCAACGGCATAGAGGCGTCTATGACATATATGATCAGATCGGCCTGATCCGCATAACTCCTGGCACGCTCCACACCGATCTGCTCTACAACATCCTGAGTCTGTCTGATTCCCGCAGTATCTACGATATTCAAGGATATCCCTTCAAGATTGATATGTTCTTCCAGAATATCACGGGTCGTCCCCGCGATATCCGTTACGATCGCCCTGTCTTCCCCCAGAAGTACATTCATAAGAGATGATTTGCCGGCATTTGGCCTGCCCAGGATCACCGTCTGTATTCCTTCTTTCATAATTCTTCCGCTGTCATAGGTATCTATAAGCTTCTGAAGCTCTTTCAGCAGATTTTCCACAATTCCCCTTAACTTATCCCCATATCCGTCCACACTGATATGCTCAGGATCATCAAGGGCAGTCTCTATAAATGCAGTGTGATAAATGATCTGTTCCCTGATCCCGCCGATCTTATCCCTGATATTTCCTCTTAACTGACTGACAGAATTCCGAAGTGCATACTGATTCTGCGAGACGATCAGGTCCCCTACCGCCTCCGCCTGCGACAGATCAAGCCTTCCATTCAGGAAAGCCCTCTTCGTGAATTCTCCGGGTTCCGCGGGTCTTGCCCCCCTGGAGATCAATAGTTCTAATACTCTCTTTACAACATATACTCCTCCGTGACAGTTGATCTCTACCGTATCCTCACCCGTATAGCTGTGAGGTCCCCGCATAAGCATCACAAGAACCTCATCGATCATAGATTCTCCATCCACAATATATCCATAATGAATCGTATGAGACTTCTGATCACCGAGCCTTTTTTCCTTCTTTCCCTTATATACTCTGTCTGCAATCGCAAATGCTTCCGGCCCGCTCATCCTTACGATTCCGATACCTGCATTGCTTACAGCAGTAGAGATCGCAGCGATCGTAGCTTCATAATTCTGCACATTTTCCGCCTCCCTTTTGCCGACGTTGCCAAAAAAGATATCCATATAGAAAAATAGGGGCCGCATACACCCCTATCTCCTGTCATCTTACCTATTACGTACCAGAGTAACGACTACTCTCCTATAAGGTTCTTCACCTTCGCTATGTGTGGAAACCGCAGGATCCGCCTGCAGCGCCGAATGAATGATCCTTCTCTCATACGGGTTCATCGGCTCAAGCGATACGGTCCTCCTGCTTCTCTTTACCTTGCTTGCGATATTCTTAGCAAGATTCTCAAGCGTCTCTTTCCTTCTTCTGCGGTAATCCTCCGTATCAAGTTTCACTCGTACATATCCGTCCTGCATCTTATTGGCTACTCTGTTGGTCAGATATTGCAGAGAATCCAATGTCTGTCCGCGCTTGCCGATCATGATGCCCATATTGCTGCCTTCCATATCAATAGAGAGGGCGCCCTCTTCATCGATCGAAGATGTCACCTTCACATCATCCATGCCCATTGCCTTCAGTACATCGCTGATGAATCTCTCACATGCTTCTATCGTCTGACTCTCTACCTTAGCAAGCTCCGCTTCCTTCTTAGCCGGGGCATTTGCTTCCGGCTGTTCCTTTACAGTCTCTTTCTTCTCCTTCTGAGGCTGCTTCTTCTTGGATTCCTTCTTTGGGGATTCTTTCTTGGCAGGTTCCTTTTTCACCTGCTCCTTCTTCTCCGGTTCCTTCTTCTCCGGCTCTTTCTTGACAGTTTCCTTCTCATGCTTCACTGTATCTTTCCTGGGTTCTTTCTTCAATGGCTCTTTCACCAGAGAGACATCCACCTTCGGAAATTCAATCTCAGGCTCTTCTTCTTTGATCTCTTCTTTTCTCCGCGCTTTGATCACAGCCTGCTTCATCCCGATTCCTAAGAATCCGGCGCTTCCCTTCTCAATTACCTGATAATCTAACTGATCGCTGGTCACTCCTAACTGAATCAATGCTTCCGTGATCGCGTCGTCCAATGTCTTTGCCGATACAGTAATATATTCCATGATTAACGCCCCCTAATTACTTTCATTGTATTTTTTAACCATGTTTGCCTTTGCCGCTAAACTTCCTGGCTTAGCATTCTCAGCACTTGTTCTCGCCTGTTCTACTTTCTTCTCTTTATCTTTTTCACTCATTCCTGATACACTGCGGTTCGCAGAATCCTTGATGCTGCGTGTGTTGGCCTGTGCCATCGCATTGATCCGCTCTGCCTTCTCCCCGCGTTTCTGTCTCTTCTTCTCTGCCTTCTCCTTATTGCGCTCAATAAGCTCCTCCACAGATATCTTAGCCAGATGCTTGTTGATGATCACCTGCTGGATAATCCTTACAACCGCACTTATCACCCAGTACAGACCGATACCGGTCGGAAGCGTAAATACCATGAATACGGAGAATAACGGCATCGTTACATTCATTGTATTCATTGTACTTGCCATCGGGTTATCCTTGTCAAGCTCCTGGCCTGAGATAGCCTGCGAGATCTTGACGCTCAAATACTGTGTAGCTCCTGATAACACCGGAAGCAGAATTGCCGTTATAATAACAAGGGCAGGTGCAATTCCATAATCTCCGCTGTTCTTGAGCATGGCGATCGGAGCGATCGTCAGATCCGGGATAGTAATGAACCGGTTGACAGTTGCCGGTGCATCCTTGATCGCCGGAACATAACTCTGGATGTCATAGATAACAGGATAGAGAGCCAACAGAAGCGGCATCTGCACCAGGAGCGGAAGGCATCCTCCCATCATGGAAGTTCCGTACTTGTCATATACCTGCTGCATCTCTTCCTGCTGCTTCATCATGGACGCCTGGTCCTTCTTATTGCGGTACTTCTTCTGGATCGCCTGAAGCTCCGGATTCATTACAGAAGTCATCTTCTGCGATCTCTGCTGCTTGATAGTGAGCGGTATCATCAGCGTATACACGAATATCGTATACAAGATGATCGATAATCCCACCAGGCCGTTGTCGCCCGGCAGCACACTGTCTAATATTGTATAGATAAAGTTCATGACCTTACCTAATAACCAGCAGAGCTGACCAACGATCGGCCAGTTAGCCGCTGATAGTAAACTAAATACCATATTCATCTCCTCCATTATCTCTTATGCTACGGTACGGGGTCATAGCCTCCTTTGGCAAATGGATTACAACGCAGTATCCTCCATGCCGCCAAAGCACCGCCTTTCAAAGCCCCATACTTTTCGATTGCTTCCACTGCATACTGAGAACATGTAGGATAATAGATACATGACGAATATCCCTTAAGAGAGGACAGATATTTCTGGTAGAATCTGATACAGCCTAACAGAATTCTCTTCATACTACGTTACCCCTAATCTATAATATCATGAAGATGACCCAGATGGAGCATTGCGCTTTCAATATCACGGTAACTCTTGTCTTTTGCGCCTATTCTTGCTATCACAACTATATCCAATCCACATCGGAATCTATCTTCTTGCAGTCTATAGCCTTCTCTGATCAATCTTGTCAATCTGTGTCTGACTATACTGTTGCCTACTTTCTTACTTACAGATATTCCTAATCGGTTTTTCAAGGTCTGGTTCTTAATTACATACATGACCAGATATTTATTCGCATAGGATGTCCCATTTCTATATACATGCTGAAAATCCCTGTTTTTCTTCAATGACTCGGAATATTTCATTGCCTGATTCACCTGTTCAACTATTTTTTATAGAAGAAAAGGCCACATATATGCGGCCTACGCTGATAATACTTTTCTTCCTTTCGCTCTTCTGCTTGCAAGTACTTTTCTTCCACCTTTGGTGCTCATTCTGGATCTGAATCCATGAACCTTAGATCTCTGTCTCTTCTTTGGCTGGAACGTCATCTTCATCGATATCCACCTCCTTATATATAAGGGAATACTCCCACAAATTTTCCTAAGACATCAGCCTTGATTATATAGAAAAAATAGCTCTGAGTCAAGCAATTCCTACATATTTTTGAATTTATTTATCCACAAATTGTGGATAATATCTTTATTTTATGTGGAAAAGCTGTGGAAATAAAAATTTTAGCCTTATTTTTTACTGAAAAAATGCATTTTCCCACTGTGAAATGAGTTTTCCACACTGATTTAGAGATTGCTTAATTTTATATTTTGATGTAAAATAGTAAGAACAAAACTGGGGATATGGGGTCATGCTGTCTTTTTTTACCCCTCTGACAGATGATTAAGTATATATTTTAGAGAGTAGGAGTCTGCGTAGTATGGATATTGTGAATGAAAAGTGGCCGGAGATTATAGAGCATCTGAGAGTAGAACATGAATTATCCAACGTCTCATTTATCACCTGGATCCAGCCGTTAAAAGTATATGAGGTAATAGACAATACAGTATTTATACTGGTGAATATGAATGCAAGCGTAGAATATATCGAGAAGAAATATCTTCTTCCTCTGAAGGTCTGCATTTCTGAGATTACAGGCACAGACTATGAAGTGGTATTTATCTCTGAGGACGATTCCAGGATCAGCGAGATCCGGAACATGTCTATTGAGGCGACCCATAAGAAGCGGAGCAAGACCGCCAGCGAGAAGGCAGGGCTGAATCCGAAGTACACCTTCGACACCTTCGTAGTCGGGGGCAATAATAATTTCGCTCATGCCGCCTCCCTCGCCGTGGCTGAATCTCCGGGAGAAGTGTACAATCCCCTGTTCCTGTACGGAGACGTTGGACTGGGGAAGACGCATCTGATGCATTCTATCGCACATTTTATATTGAATAAGAACCCTAAGAAGAAAGTGCTTTACGTTACGAGCGAGACATTCACCAATGAACTGATCGAAGCACTGAAGAACGGCAAGACTGCCAAGAACGAATCTGCCATGGCTGAGTTCCGTGACAAATACCGTAACAATGACGTGCTTCTCATCGATGATATCCAGTTTATCATCGGTAAGGAGAGTACGCAGGAGGAGTTCTTCCATACGTTCAACCATCTTCATACGTCCGGCAAGCAGATCATCATCTCCAGTGATAAGCCACCCAAGGATATCGAGACACTGGAGGCCAGACTTCGTACCAGATTCGAGTGGGGACTGATCGCGGATATCTCCGCGCCGGATTACGAGACGCGTATGGCGATCCTCCGCAAGAAGATCGAATTGGACCATCTGGAGAAATACAACATTCCTACAGATGTGTTGAAATATATCGCAGAGAACATCAAGTCCAACATCCGTGAACTGGAAGGTTCTCTCAACAAATTGATCGCGCTGTACAAGCTGGATAACAATACCGAGACGATTGATATCTCACTTGCCGCGGAGGCATTGAAGGATATCATATCTTCTTATAATAACAGAGAAGTAACTCCCGAATTGATCCTTGATATTGTATCTGATCATTTCAATATTACGATCGCCGACCTTAAGGGCAACAAGAGAAGCGCCAGCATCTCTGTTCCGCGCCAGATCGCTATGTATCTGATGAGGACTCTTACCGAGACCCCTCTGCAGGCAATCGGCATCATACTCGGCGGTAAGGACCACTCCACCATCAAGTACGGAGTAGAGAAGATCGAGAAAGAGATAGCCAAGGATGAGACACTTCATAATACCATCAGCATTATTATGAAGAAGATCAATCCTGCTTAATGTGAATAACATTGTGGACAACTTATAGCTAACCTGTGTATAACCTTATGAACATCCTTTTTTAAGAAATAAAAAAGTTTTCAAAGAAAAGTTTTCACCACATCTTCCACAGCTTATCTTGTTCCAATCCACATAGTTTTTAATGCTGGAAACACTGATGTTTACTGGCGTGGAGGTGGTTTTCCACTTTTCCACAGCCCCTAATAAGAAGAAGGCGGAACTATTTAATATATTTATCTATCCGCTGCCCGCTGAAAGGAGTTTTTCACATATGAAGATAATCTGCAACAAATCCAATCTTGCGAAAGGAGTCAGTACTGTATACAAGGCTGTTCCTTCTAAGACAACAATGCCGATCTTAGAATGTATTCTTGTCGACGCTACGAATGATATCATCAGACTGACGGCTAATGATATGGAACTGGGCATACAGACGGACGTTGAAGGAGAGATCATTGACAGAGGGATGATCGCGATCGATGCCAGGATATTCTCAGAGATCGTTAGGAAGCTTCCGGACAATGAGGTGATCATCGAGACGAAGGAGAATCTGCAGACGACGATCACCTGTGAGAAAGCCAAATTCGACCTGTCAGGCAAGCCGGGAGAGGAATTCTCCTATCTTCCGATTATTGAGAAAGATGAATCTATAGAAATATCACAGTTTACTTTGAAAGAAATGATCAGACAGACCATATTCTCAATTGCTGATACTGAGAGTAATAAGCTGATGACGGGAGAATTATTCGAGATCAAGAATAATGTCCTGAGAGTGATCTCTCTGGACGGACACCGGATCTCTATCCGTAAGATGGAGCTTAAGGACGAGGTCGGCGACAAGAAGCTGATCGTACCGGGCAAGACGCTCATAGAGGTCAGCAAGATATTGTCGGGCGAGGCCGAGAGCATGGTGAATATCTCTTATACCAGCAATCACATCGTATTCGAATTCGACAATACGGTGGTAGTGTCAAGGCTGATCGAAGGAGAGTATTTTAAGGTCGACCAGATGCTTTCCAACGATTATGAGACGAAGGTCAGGATCAATAAGAAAGAGCTGCTTAATTCCATCGACCGTGCGACTCTTCTGGTAAAAGAAGGGGACAAGAAGCCGATCATCATCAATATCGGCGACGAAGTGATGGAGCTTAAGATCAAGTCACAGATCGGTTCCATGGATGAAGAGATCTATATCAACAAAGAAGGCAAGGATCTGCTGATCGGGTTCAATCCGAAGTTTCTGATCGACGCGCTCCGGGTGATCGACAACGAAGAAGTTGTGCTGTATCTGATGAACGCGAAGGCGCCTTGTTTTATTAAGGATGATGAGGAGAGCTATATCTATCTGATTCTTCCGGTTAATTTTAACGCAGTAGTTTAGATATAATAGTTCAGAGAGGTAGATCAGGTTGGATGTTATTAGATTAAGAGATGAATATATTAAGCTGGGGCAGGCCTTGAAAGCGTCCGGTCTTGTTGAGTCCGGGGCGGAAGCGAAGGAAGTGATCACAGAGGGGATGGTCTGTGTGAACGGAGAAGCGGATACCAGGAGAGGACGCAAATTATACGCGGGAGATATCATCAATTTCAACGGGGAAGAAGTGAAAATAGTCAATTGAAGATTAGATCTCTAAAGCTTAAGAATTACAGGAATTATGATCTTTTGAAACTAGATTTCGACGGCGCAGCCAATATATTCTACGGGGATAATGCGCAGGGCAAGACGAATATTCTGGAGGCGGTATATATATCCGGAACTACCAAATCTCACAGAGGCGCCAAAGACAGGGAGCTGATACGGTTTGGACAGGATGAATCCCATATCGAAGCGATTGTGGAAAAGAATGGTATCGATTACCAGCTCGATATGCATCTCAAGAAGAACAGTCCCAAAGGAATTGCGATCAATAAGATGCCGATCCGCAAGGCGAGCGAATTGTTCGGCATTGTGAATTTCGTATTTTTTTCACCTGAGGATCTTAATATCATCAAGAATGGACCGTCAGAGAGAAGAAGGTTCATTGATATGGAACTGTCGCAGTTGGACAGAGTGTACTTAAGTAATCTGACGAATTACAACAGGATCGTGAATCAGAGGAATCATCTCCTTAAGAGTATGGGGATGGGAGGGGAACTTAAGGATACATTGGAAGTGTGGGATATGCAGTTGATCCAGTATGGGGATAGGATCATAGAGAGAAGAAAGGAATTCCTTGATAAAGTAAACGAAATTATTTCTTCTATACACAAAAAGTTAACCGGAGACAGAGAAGAGATACAGGTTATCTATGAACCCAGCAACGGCAATCTTACATTGGAACAGGCATTACAGAAGAACAGAGAAAGAGATATATGCATTAAAAGTACGTCGGCCGGTCCGCACAGAGACGATATCTGTTTTATGGTGGGAGGTCTGGATATCAGGCGTTACGGGTCACAGGGACAGCAGAGGACTGCCGCGCTTTCTTTGAAGTTGTCTGAGATTGAGTTAGTAAAACAGGCGGCAAAGGATACGCCTGTTTTATTACTTGATGATGTGTTGTCTGAACTCGATAAACATAGGCAAAACTATCTATTAGACAGTATAAATGATATACAGACACTTATCACCTGTACAGGTGTAGAAGATTTTGTAAATCATCGTTTCTATATCAACAAAGTATTCCATGTCCACGGCGGGCAGGTAACGGATGAAAACTAGGAGGATAAGAATGAGTACGGAAAAGGTACAGCATGAATATGGTGCAGACGAGATTCAGATATTAGAAGGGCTTGAGGCTGTCAGAAAACGTCCGGGGATGTATATTGGAAGTACCTCATCACGCGGACTTCATCATCTTGTGTACGAGATTGTGGATAACTCTGTAGATGAAGCTCTGGCTGGTTTTTGCGATACCATATTTGTAACGGTCAATAAGGATAATTCTGTAACGGTTGTGGATAACGGCCGGGGGATTCCTGTGGGGATCAATCACAAGGCAGGACTCCCGGCGGTGGAGGTCGTATTTACCATACTTCATGCCGGCGGCAAGTTCGGAGGCGGGGGATATAAGGTATCCGGAGGTCTTCACGGGGTAGGCGCTTCGGTTGTCAATGCTCTGTCGAACTGGCTTGAGGTTGAGATCTCCCAGGAAGGACATATCTACAAGCAGCGCTACGAGCGGGGAAAAGTAGTGGAAAAACTGCAT
Organism: uncultured Dorea sp.; assembly: GCA_947388185.1. Lineage (GTDB taxonomy): Bacteria > Bacillota > Clostridia > Lachnospirales > Lachnospiraceae > Sporofaciens. The sequence goes on from CANDQP010000062.1 coordinate 13,049, forward strand.
GTCATTGGGGATTGTGACGCCGACAAGACCGGAACGAAGGTGGTATTTATGCCGGATGACACCATATTCGAGGATACTGTGTTCGATTATGACATGTTGAAGCAGCGTTTCCGTGAGATGGCGTTTCTTACCAGAGGGCTTAAGATCGTGCTTCGGGATGAGAGACCGGAGGAAGGACCGGTTGAGAAGATTTTCCATTACGAGGGAGGAATCAAGGAATTCGTCAAGTATCTGAACCGCAGCAAGACAGCGTTATATGAGGATATCATCTACTGTGAGGGGATTGTGAATAACGTGGCCGTGGAGGTTGCGATGCAGCACAATGATTCCTACAGTGACAATACTTATGGATTTGTCAATAATATCACTACGCCGGAAGGCGGAACTCATGTGGTGGGCTTCAGGAATGCGCTGACGAAGACATTCAACGACTATGCGAGGAAGAACAAGCTGTTAAAAGACAGTGAGCCGAATCTGTCCGGCGAGGATATCAGGGAAGGACTTACCGCTATCATCAGCGTGAAGATCGAGGATCCTCAGTTTGAGGGGCAGACCAAGCAGAAGCTTGGCAACAGCGAGGCGCGCGGAGCCGTGGACAGCGTGGTAAGCAGGCAGCTTGAGATCTACCTGGAGCAGAATCCGGCTGTTGCGAAGATGACGATTGAGAAGTCGGTGATGGCTCAGAGAGCGAGGGAAGCGGCGAGGAAGGCAAGGGATCTGACCAGAAGGAAATCAGCGCTTGACGGAATGTCACTCCCGGGCAAATTAGCGGATTGTTCGGATAAGGATCCGAGTAATTGCGAGATCTATATCGTTGAGGGAGATTCCGCCGGCGGTTCTGCGAAGACTGCGAGAGACCGTTCTACTCAGGCGATTCTGCCTCTGCGCGGCAAGATATTGAACGTGGAGAAGGCGAGGCTCGATAAGATCTATGGAAATGCGGAGATCAAGGCGATGATCACGGCGTTCGGCACAGGAATCCATGATGATTTCGATATATCCAAGCTTCGTTATCACAAGATTATAATCATGACGGATGCCGATGTAGACGGGGCCCATATCAGTACGTTGCTGCTGACCTTCCTCTATCGGTTTATGCCGGACCTTATCAAGGAAGGCTATGTGTATCTGGCGCAGCCGCCTCTCTATAAGCTTGAGAAGAACAAGAAGGTATGGTACGCGTACAGTGACGAAGAGTTAGACCGTATTCTGCAGGATGTCGGACGCGACGGCAGCAATAAGATCCAGCGTTACAAGGGTCTGGGAGAGATGGATGCGGACCAGCTCTGGGAGACGACCATGGATCCGGAGCACAGGATCCTGCTTCGTGTGACGATGGATGAGGAGACTACGTCTGAGCTTGACCTTACATTTACCACCCTGATGGGGGATAAAGTGGAGCCAAGGCGAGAATTTATAGAAGAAAATGCGAAATATGTAAAGAATCTGGACGTATAGAAAGAGGGAGTATTTTATGGAAGACAATATATTTGACAAAGTCCATGAGGTTGATTTGAAGAAGACGATGGAGAACTCCTATATTGATTATGCCATGAGCGTGATCGCTTCCCGGGCGCTGCCAGATGTAAGAGACGGCCTGAAGCCTGTACAGCGTAGGATTCTTTACTCCATGATAGAGCTGAATAACGGTCCGGACAAGCCGCACAGGAAGTGTGCCCGTATCGTCGGCGATACCATGGGTAAATACCATCCCCACGGAGACAGTTCCATCTACGGTGCCCTGGTCAATATGGCCCAGGAATGGTCTACCAGGTACCCACTTGTAGACGGGCACGGGAATTTTGGTTCTGTGGACGGGGACGGAGCAGCCGCAATGCGTTACACCGAGGCACGCTTAAGTAAGATATCCATGGAACTGACGGCGGATATCAATAAGAATACGGTTGATTTCGTGCCGAACTTTGACGAGACGGAGAAGGAACCCACGGTATTGCCGGCAAGATTCCCGAATCTTCTGGTGAACGGTACTTCGGGAATCGCTGTCGGTATGGCGACGAATATTCCGCCTCATAATCTGAAAGAGGTGATCAATGCCGTTGTCAGGATCATTGACGACCAGATTGAGGAGAAGGGCGTTACTACGATCGAAGAGATCCTGCAGGTCATCAAGGGGCCGGATTTCCCTACGGGCGGTATGATCCTTGGTACGAGAGGGATCGAAGAAGCATACCGTACCGGACGCGGTAAGATCCGTGTGCGTGCGGTTACGGATATAGAGGCGATGCCAAACGGTAAGAGCCGGATCGTCGTAACAGAGCTTCCGTATATGGTGAACAAGGCAAGGCTGATCGAGAAGATCGCCGAGCTTGTGAGAGATAAGAAGATCGAAGGGATCACAGAATTAAGCGACCAGTCCAGCCGCGAGGGGATGCGTGTTGTCATCGAACTGAGGAGAGATGTGAACGCGAACGTGATCCTGAACCAGTTGTATAAACATACACAGCTCCAGGATACCTTTGGTGTGATCATGCTCGCTCTTGTCAATAACCAGCCGAAGGTCATGAATCTGCTGGAGATGCTGAACCATTACCTGAAGCATCAGGAAGAGGTAGTTACGCGCCGGACGCAGTATGAGCTGAATAAGGCGCAGGAGAGAGCACATATCTTAGAGGGATTATTGATCGCCCTCGACAATATCGATGAAGTGATCCGTATCATCCGCGGATCTCAGACGGTGCAGGCAGCTAAGACGGAGTTGATGGAGAGATTCGGCCTGTCTGACGTCCAGGCTCAGGCGATTGTGGACATGCGTCTGCGTGCTCTGACCGGTCTGGAGAGAGAGAAGCTTGAGAAAGAATACAATGAGCTGATGGAACAGATCGACAGGTTGAAAGCGATTCTGGCGGACAGGAAGCTGCTGCTTGGCGTGATCAAGGAAGAGATACTCGTGATCCGTGACAAATACGGCGACGAGAGAAGAACCTCGATCGGTTTCGATGAATTTGATATATCCATGGAAGACCTGATTCCGAAGGAAGACGTAGTGATCACCATGACGAAACTAGGGTACATCAAGAGGATGTCCAATGATACCTTCAAGTCTCAGAACCGCGGCGGCAAGGGGATCAAGGGCATGCAGACTTTGGAAGAAGATTATGTAGAAGAATTATTCATGACACATACTCATCACTATATCATGTTCTTCACTAACACTGGACGTGTATACAGGATGAAGGGGTATGAGATACCGGAGGCGAGCCGTACATCCAGAGGTACAGCCATTGTCAATCTGCTCCAGCTTATGCCTGGCGAGAAGATCAGCGCGGTGATCCCGATCGATGATTACAGAGACGGAGAATATCTGCTGATGGCGACGAAGAGAGGATTAGTCAAGAAGACTCCGATCAAGGAATATGCATTCGTGCGCAAGACAGGTCTTGCAGCGATCACTCTCAGAGAAGAAGACGAGCTGATCGAGGTAAAATATACCAACAATGACCAGGACGTATTCCTGATCACCAAGTATGGCCAGTGTATCCGGTTCGATGAGAAGGATGTGCGTCCGACGGGCAGAACTTCTATGGGAGTCCGGGGAATGAATCTGTCCGACCGGGATGAAGTGATCGGTATGCAGTTGGATTCGCAAGGGTCTGAGCTTCTGATCGTATCAGAGAGGGGTATGGGGAAACGTACCTCTATAGGAGAATTCACCAGCCAGAACCGCGGCGGCAAGGGAATCAAGTGTTATAAGATCACCGAGAAGACCGGCAATGTAGTCGGTGTGAAGGCTGTCAATGACGACGACGAGGTTATGATCATCAATACGGAAGGCATTGTGATCCGTATGAAATGTTCCGGAATCTCTGTACTTGGCCGTGTTACTTCCGGCGTGAAGCTGATTGATCTGAAAGAAGGAGATATTGTTGCAAGCATTGCCAAGGTAAGAAAAGGTGATGAAGAAGAACCGGAAGAAGATCCGACAGAAGAACTGGGTGATACTGCAGAAAATAAAGATAATACAGAAAATGCAGAAGATATAGAAGATTAAGAGAAAAGGCTATTGGGAGATAATCCGCAATAGCCTTTTTTGGGAATAATTGAATTTCAATAATTATATATCGAAAAACAATAAAAAAGTATTGAAAAACGATATTGCATATGATATAATCGGCACATCAGAGAATGAAGGGTGTGAATATTTATGGATCAACGTCTTATCAGGTTCACGAAGATCGTGCTGGATATTATGTTCTATGGCGGGATGGTGGTGTTTGTAACGCTTCCGTTAAGTTTAAGATTTCTTGGGAAATATTATTCAAGCGTGATCAACGAGTATTTTCTGTTTATGCTTGCGGTATTCGGGGCTTCCGGGGTATTTGGGATATTGATCATCAGGCAGCTCCGTAAGATGATGCGGACTGTTATCCAGGAATCATGTTTCGTATATGAGAATGTAAAGAGCCTGAATACGATGGCGGTATTAAGTCTTTGTATCGTAGTGATGTTCGTGATCAAGGTATGTGTTATGCCGACGCCTGCAACAGGGATCATTGTTCTTGTATTCTTCATTGCGTCTCTTTTTTGTGAGGTACTTGCACATGTATTTGCCAAAGCGGTGAATTATAAAGAAGAGAATGATCTGACAATATAAGGGGGTGATGCTGTGGGAATCAGGATAAATATAGACGTGATGATGGCACAGCGCAAGATTGGGCTTACAGAGCTTGCAGGGAAGATTGATATCACTCCGGCCAATCTGTCTATATTGAAGAATAATAAGGCTAAGGCAGTGAGGTTTTCAACACTGGAGGCAATCTGCAGGGAGTTAAGGTGCCAGCCCGGAGATATTATAGAGTATCTGCCGGAAGATTAGTTAATAGAATAGACGAATGGATTTTATGGAGGTGCAGTCTATGAAAGAAAACATTTTAATCATGAAGCTTCGTGAGAATTACAAGTATTTTGGCGGCTTAAGCCTGATATATGGAGTCATTTTTACGTTCTGCTTATACAAGAATATATCCGGGATCACATTTCCCATATGTGTAGGAGTGACTATTGCTTTTGCCGTATTGTTTATGAAGAAGATTAATTATAGGCTTATGAAGCATTCGCTCCCTTACCTGGCTGGCATGGGGCTGCTGGGATTATCTTCTGCGTTTACAACTTCGGTTTTTATGCACTTTTTTAATATTGTCGGTATTCTCCTTCTGTTTATGGTATTCATGCTTCATCAGTTTTATAATGATTATAATTGGAATTTTCCGGCGTATCTGAAGAGAATTCTTATCCTGATGGGAACGACGGTTCAGTCTGTTCCATATCCTTATTGGCATGGGGGATGGTTTTTCAGCAAGAATAAGAATATCAGGAGGAATAATACCTTGATCGCCATAGTGATCGGATTCATGGTGGCGCTGGGGATATTGTGTATAACGCTGCCTCTTCTGTTAAGGTCGGATATTATGTTCTCGAAATTATTCGGCAAGATACTGGATTACATTAATTTTGCAACATTATTCGGGATCAGTTTGACATTCGTTATAGGATTCACACTGCCCTACGCTTTCTTTGCGGCCCTGTGCAGATATAACCTGACTGAGACATCCCGGCAGTACACGGAATCCGGGGTTATAATGCCGGCAGACGGGATGAATCCTGCTGCAGCTTGCGGACGCCGGGTGAGATATTTTGATCCGGTGATCGGAATTACATTTACAAGTATTGTAAGCTTCATCTATCTTATCTATTGTGCCATACAGATCTTGTATCTGTTCATCGGCATGAAAGCGGGGCTTCCGGAATATGTCACCTATGCGGAATATGCCAGGGGAGGTTTCTGGGAATTATTATTTGTCAGTGTGATCAATTTCATCATGGTGCTGCTGTGTATGTATCTTTTCCGGGAAAATGTGATCCTTAAGGTGATCCTTACTATTGTATCGGGGTGTACTTTCGTTATGATCATCTCGTCAGCATACCGGATGATGATGTATGTCGGTGAATATTATCTTACATTCCTGAGGATACTGGTACTGTGGTTCCTGGTCGTACTGGCGCTCATTATGGCGGGAGTGGTGGTAAGTATCTATAAGGGCAGGTTCCCACTGTTCCATTATATCGTGGCAGTAGTTGGTGTGATGTATATCTTGTTCTCATTTTCCAGGCCGGATGTGATCGCGGCAAAGTATGATCTTGCACACTGGAAGGGTACTTCGGATACAGACCTCTATTATCTGATGTATGAGACGAATTCCATCGATGCAGTGCCGGAGATCGCGAAGATTGACCTGAGTGATGAAGAGTGGGGATATGCGGACAATGAATATATGAGTCAGAGCATGTACAATTATTTTCTCAATATTTCAGAAGAAAATGAGGGGATTTATTTCAGAAAAGCCAATTATTCCAGAATCCGTGCGAAGGCAGCGGCAGATCGGTATATCGAAGAGCATAAGAACGATGCGGGGGTAGATTCACGGTAGATAAAAATTTGTAAAATATAGTTTGTAAAACATGCGGTGTGTGATAAAATAAACAGGCAGAGATTTATACTATAACTAATAAGGAGCCGTACTCATGAAAAGAATATTGTATATGGTACTGCGTAATATTATTCTCGTGCCGTTTATGTGGATAAAATTATGCTATCATGCATCACATGTAGAGAAATATACGGAAGAAGAGCACTTTAAGATGCTGGAATTCATCGTGCGCCGGGCAAATAAAGGGGGTAACGTGACGATCGATGTTCACGGGCAGGAGAATATCCCCGCTGAGAATGGTTTCATGTTCTTCCCCAACCATCAGGGATTGTTTGATGTACTTGCAATCCTGGAAGCGTGCCCCAGGCCCTTTTCTGTGGTGGCGAAAAAAGAAGTGGCACATATACAGTTTCTAAAGCAAGTATTCGCTTGTATGAAAGCCTACACATTGGATAGAGAAGATGTAAGGCAGGCTATGAAAGTGATCACAGACGTGTCGAAGGAAGTTATGAGCGGAAGGAATTATATTATATTTGCCGAAGGGACCCGTTCTAAGAATGGCAACCAGGTCCAGGAGTTCAAGGGCGGAAGCTTCAAGGCGGCGACCAAGGCCAAATGTCCGATCGTTCCGGTTGCATTGATCGATGCATTCAAGCCCTTCGACACGAATACGATCAGCCCGGTAACAGTCCAGGTACATTTCCTTGCGCCTCTTTATTATGATGATTATAAGGATATGAAGACGAAAGAGATTGCTGCCCTGGTTAAGGGGAGGATACAGAATACGATACGAAAGAATAGTTAAAATAAAAAAAATGATTGACAACGGTAGTAAGGTTTAGTATAATGAGTATCGCTTGGAGAAATACTCAAGAGGCTGAAGAGGCGCCCCTGCTAAGGGTGTAGGTCGGGTGACCGGCGCGAGGGTTCAAATCCCTCTTTCTCCGTGAAACTGTTCGAAACAATGTTTTGAACAGTTTTTTTAAAAAAATTAAAAAAGTTGTTGACAGGATTCGCCAAATATGGTAATCTAATTTAGCTGTCAGATGAAAGCAATTTGAAAAATGGCAGCGAAAAAAGAAATTCAAAAAAAGTTAAAAAAGTTGTTGACAAACTGAAAAAGATATGGTAATCTATCATAGCTGTCGC
>CANDQP010000063.1 GCA_947388185.1 uncultured Dorea sp.
CAGCCGCCTTGTCCTGTAAGCTCTTAATACCCCTCGCCGGCGGCTGCGGATAGAAAAATGATAATGACTTATCTTTTTAATATATTAGATATATATAAAATATAATTGACATAAATCTAATTGTGTGTTATCTTGAATAAGAAATGTATAAAATATATTAGAAGGAGATAAAACAATGAAGAAATACTGGAAGAAAAACGGATTCTTTTTGGCGGTGACTTTGATGGCCGGTATCCTTGCGTCTGTTCTTGCGTCGGGTATCGCCATTCTGCTTCAGAAAGTAGTGGATGTGGCGGTGACGAAGCAGACGGAGGCTTTCGGGAAGCTTTTTCTTTTTGCGGTCGGTTATATCCTGGTGTTATGCGTGATGAATTATACCAGCGCTCTTATGGAGAAGTACCTGTCAGAGAAAATGATCAAGCAGTACCGCCGGGATATTTTTAAGGGAATTATGGACCGCCGTCCCATCCGATACTACGGGGAAAATACTGCGGACTACATCTCGGCGCTGACGAATGATATGAAGCTTATCGAGGATAACTATATTGCCGCATTGCTGAATACCTTCCAATTGGTTGTGATGTTTGCGGTGACATTGGTTATTCTGTTGATTTTAAGTCCGATGGTTACGGCGATCCTGATACTGACGTTTTTACTGATGTTTTTACTGCCGGCTACGATCGGGCGTTGTCTGGAAAAACGACAGGACCGGGTTTCTGCGCAGATGGCCGCATTTACAGAGAAGTTAAAGGATATTCTGTCGGGGTACGAGGTGCTGAGAAGCTATGACCGGATAGAAGCTGCCAAGTACCGGTTTCAGGAAGAAAATGAAGAAGAGACCAGGGTGAGGTTTCGGGCGGCCAGATTATTCGCGCTGAATGAAGGACTTTCTGATACGTTGGCCGTTCTGTCAACGATCACGGTGATCTTCGTGTCTGCGTATCTTGTCCTGATCGGACAGATCACGATGGGGACATTGCTGGCGCTGGTACAGCTCAGCAGTTCATTCATGGCTCCGGTCATGCTGCTGATGCAGAATGTTCCCAGGATTCAGAGTATGAGAGCGGTTATTGCACGTTTGAATAGTTATGCAGAGGATGATCCGGCTGTTAAGCCGCTGCCGTTAGAGCTTCCGTCATTTAAGAAGGGAATAGAGTTGGATGGGGCGTCATTTTCCTATGACGGGGAACAGACGGTATTGGCGGATATTACGATGCGGATCGATAAGGGAGGCAAATATGCGGTCATGGGTCCCAGCGGGTGCGGGAAGACGACATTGATCAAATTACTGCTGGGTTATTTTGAAGATTACGGCGGCAGCATACGATATGACGGCCGGGAATTAAGGACGCTGGATATGGATAAGATCGCGGGGATCATTTCCGTCATCCATCAGAATGTCTACCTGTTTAATCTGTCTGTCCGGGAGAATATTCTTCTGTTCGAGGAATTTGACGAGGCTGCGTTGGCTGAGGCAGTAGAGAAGAGCGGGGTGTCTCTGTTCATTGACGAGAAGGAAGGCGGGCTTGACCATGGGGCGGGAGAAAACGGCGCGCTGCTCTCTGGAGGGCAGCGGCAGAGGGTTGCGCTTGCGAGGGCGCTGATCCGCCGCGCACCGTTCGTGATATTGGATGAGGGGACGTCTGCCCTTGACAGGAAGACCGCCTGTGAGATAGAAAGCCGTCTGCTAGAAGATGAGGAGCTTACGCTGCTTACCATTACGCATAATCCCGATCCGCAGCTCATACGCCGGTATGACGGAATTTACCGGATGAATGACGGGCGGCTTGAAAATTGTACGAAAACCTTTTATACTGAGTAAAGATAAATCTTATATCCGTTACAGAAACGGAGAGGATATGGTATGAAGGTAGAATATAAAAGGGAGCTTCATCCGTTGTTTGAGACGCTGGGGCTCATATTCCTGATGAAGAATTGGGAGAATGTCAGATCAGAACTTATGCAGTCTTTGGAGGAAATGGAGATTGACGGGGAAGGCTTTTACAGTAAGAATCTCATTTATCTGGAGAGATATGTAAGGGAATTTGAGAAAAAATATGTGCCTGATCCGGGCGAAGACTTTTTCTTTGGGAATAATGAGAAATTTTTCATGATATTTACGGCGCTCGTGATGGAGTATCCAGAGCTGGAAGCGGATATGGAAGCGGGTGTGGATGAGAAGCTTCGGGATCTGATCGAATTATTCTTTCTGGATGAGGAGTGTAAGGTTCCGGCAGGCTTAGATACTATGGAGAAGCGGTTTGCGCTGGTCCAGTCACTAGACTATTCGGAGGATACCAAATGGAAGCTTCTTACGCTGCTGAATCATCCGTCTGAAAAATTCTGTACGCTTTTTGAGATCTACAGAAAGAACAGACCGGCGTTTGCATATACAGCGGAAAAGAATCAGGAATGTCTGGCGGCCCTTCTTAAAAAAGTACCGTCTGACATCCCGGCAGTAATGGAAGAACTGATCACCGGCCTTGAAATGGATCAGATCACCGTCTATCTGACGGCGGCGTTTCCTTTGATTGGGTGGCTGACCTCTAAGACGGCATTTCAGGGGATATTGCTTGACAAGCTGTACCTATATAAAAAGAACAGGGAGGATGCAAGAGAGATCCTGCCAGGAATGCTGAAGGTCCTGGGGGATAAGAGCAAGTTTGAGATATTATATTCTCTTAAGGAGCGGGGAAAATATAATCTGGAGATTGCAGAGGAGCTTCAGCTGACTCCTGCCACCGTATCTCATCATATGGGGATTCTGCTGTCCAATCGCTTTGTGACGGTGGAAAAACAGGACGGGAAAGTGTATTATCAGTTTAACCGGGAGCCGTTCGGAGAGATGATCCGGTTTCTGGAAGAGATTTTTCTATAAAAGCTTAAAAAGAGGAGGAGACATATATGTCGGTATACGAGATCGTGTTCAGCCCAACAGGGGGCACGAAGAGGGTATCAGAGATATTTACAAAGGCATTCTGTCAGGACAGTGTTTGCATTGATCTGGCCAGACAGGATATGGACGGTTCCGAATATTCATTCCAGGCGGAAGATGTCTGTATCGTATCGGTTCCTTCTTACGGCGGAAGAGTCCCGGGTGCTGCCGTATCGCGGCTGCGCCGGATGAAGGGAAATCAGGCGGGAGCGATACTGATCACGGTGTACGGGAACCGGGCTTATGACGATACGTTTGCAGAATTACAGGATGTGCTGGAGGGTTCCGGTTTTACTTGCAAGGCGGCAGTTGCGGCGGTTGCGGAACATTCCATTATGCGTCAGTTCGCGAAAGGCCGCCCGGATCTTAAGGATAAGGAAGAGATCGCCAAGTTTGCGGCTGAGATTCGTTCTAAGATGGAGACGGGCGCTCTTACAGGGGAGCTTCGTCTGCCCGGGAACCGTCCTTACCGGGAATACGGCGGTGTTCCCATGAAACCGCAGTCCGGGAGATCCTGTATAAAATGCGGCCTGTGCGCAAAAGAATGTCCTGTGGGAGCGATTCCCTATGACCGTCCGTATAAGACTGATACGGATACCTGCATCTCCTGTATGCGGTGTATCTCTGTCTGCCCGCAGAAGGCCCGCAGCGTAAGCAAGATCCTGCTTGGCGCCGGCAGTATGAAGCTTAAGAAAGCATGCAGTGAACGGAAGAAGAATGAATTATTTGTGTGAGGGCCGTTTCATTCCCTCAATGTCGGTTTTGGTTAGTCGTGCAATCATTGCAGGCAAAGATATTTTGGATATATTAAAAGAATATAGAAAGATATGAAATAAGAGGAATACAAAATGGACTTATTTCTGTCTGCACCGGGACACACGTAAGACTCTGTGTCCCTTAAGCGGCGACCTATTCTTTGTATCCTACAACAGCAATAACATTACTGTCTTTCAAAATGCAGGCAACCTTCTTGCCGTCCTCAATCAGTTCTGCCATGCTGCTGAGAATGTTCTTATCTGCATTCTCCGGTATTTCCTGCAATATTTTGTATTCTACTTCATGTGTTCCGTTGAGATGTTCTATGAATATCTTTTTAATAATGTAAATCGTATAGCATATCATTTCATGTATTATACTATGAAACGCCTGTATAATTCTATTACATTTTGTTTAAGTATGTATTTGATTTATAGAAGAAACAAATAAATATATTTGTTTATAAGAATTGCTGATTTTACTGAGGAAAAGGCAGATGATATACTGGTTAAGGAATTATTTAAAATATTTACAAAGGAGAGATGGAGATGCAAAAGAAATTCACAACGAAAGAGGTCGTTATCGTTGCCATGGTGGCAGCAGTCATAGGAGTGGTCTACACGCTGCTTGACTATGCTTATATGCCGTTATCGGCAGTGTTAGGCACTGTATTCATGGAGTTAACATTCGGAATCTACCTGCTGTCGGCATCCTTACCTATGTATATTGTGAGAAAACCTGGGTTTGCAATATTCGGGGGCCTGGTTACTGCGGGAGTGAACCTTCTGCTCGGAAGTCCTTACGGATTGCAGCTTGTACTGGCTGGTTTTCTGCAGGCAGCAGGTATGGAGGCAGCGTATGCAGCCGGGAAATATAAGGGCAGCATGAAGGAGATGGTGATCGGTGCGATTCTGTCCGCAGTTCTGGTATTATGCCGCGACGGATTTATGTGGAGCACACCCTGGGTCTACGGAACAACGATCGCGATCGGCGTTATCGCTGTCCGTCTGCTGAGTGCGACGGTAATTGGGATCATCCTGGTGAAGGTTATCACAGCGGCGCTGGTTAAAACAGGCGTCCTGAAGGGATTTGCATGTGCCAGGGCATAGACGGTATGAAGGATAGGAAGATCCTGGAGATCAGAGATGTTACATATACTTATGACGGAGAGGAGCTTCCGGTGTGGGAGCATCTTTCCTGTTGTTTTTATGAGGGGAAGATCCATGCGGTCAGCGGGCCGAGCGGCTGCGGTAAAAGCTCTGTTCTAAGCCTGATAGACGGGTTGATTCCGCACATGTATGAGGGAGAACTTAAGGGAAATGTCCTTCTAAGAGGTGAAGATATTACAGGAACACTTCCCAGATACCGCTGCGACAGGATCGGTTTTGTAATGCAGAATCCAGAAAGTCAGTTCTGTACGTTTACGGTAGAGGAAGAACTGGCTTTTGGAATGGAGAATATGGGATTGCCGGAAGAAGAGATCAGGCGCCGCATCCGGGAAATACTTTCCTTCATAGGCCTTTCGGGATATGAGAAGACGGAGCTTGACAAATTATCCGGGGGACAGAAGCAGAAGATCGCTATAGCCTCTGTATTGGTGATGAAGCCGGAGATTCTTCTTCTGGATGAACCGACGGCGAATCTGGATCCTGAGAGCCGGGCGCAGATCTTCCGTATGATCGTCAGGATATCGAGAGAAGAACATATGACGGTCATAATCGTGGAACATAACATTAAGGAGATCATAGATGAAGTGGACTGGGTGATCGGGCTTGACAGGAGAGGAACTAAGATAGCCGATTGCCCGAAGGATGAGGCAGGCGAGATATTCCGAAGAGAGGTGTCGGCAGAATATGCCGATGCCTGCCGGGGAAGGCAGGATTCCAAAGCGTGCGGTGAGCAAGAAGGCAGTTCGGAGGTTATACTGGATATCAGTCATTTGAGTTTTGCCTATCCGGTTCCGGGTAAAAAGAGAGAGAAGGGGAAGCAAATTCTGGATGATTTTCACATGCAGGTGCATAAGCAGGATTTCCTTGCGATCGTGGGAGAAAACGGCGTAGGGAAATCAACGCTTATGAAATTGATCTTCAAAGTCTGCAGGCCGGATTCCGGTTCTGTCCGTCTGTACGGAAAAGACCTGAGAGATTATCACACGAAGAGGTTATACCATATGATCGGGCTGGTATTTCAGAATCCAGAGAACCAGTTTATCAGGAATACGGTCTGGGATGAGATGATGTTCAGCCTGAAGCGTACCGGCGGCAGCCACGAGGAAAAGGAAGCCCGTGTATGGGAAATGCTTAAGCGGTTCCATCTGGAAGAGGAAAAGGATAAGAGTCCTTTTGTGTTAAGCCAGGGGCAGAAGAGAAGGCTTAGTGTCGCCAGCATGCTGCTCACGAATCAGGAGATATTGTTTTTGGATGAACCTACTTACGGGCAGGATTTCGAGAACAGGCAGGAATTGATGAAGGATATGCAGAAGTTGGTAGAGAGCGGCATCACGATCGTTATGATCACACATGACTTGTCTCTGGTCAGGCAGTATGCGACCCGCGTAATCGAGATAGAAAATGGAAGGGCAGCTAAGAGTCTCTTAACAGAGGAATATTTTGCCCGGAAAGGATAGATAATGTTTGCTTATATTGAACAGGATTCTTATCTGCACAGAAGGAATCCGATGATAAAGCTGGCTGTTATAGCGATATGGACGATCGTCGTGTGTATGTCATATTTTCCGGTGCTTCCTGTTCTGACTTTTCTGCTGGCATTTTTTGTAACATGGACGGCGGGGAAGATACCGATCGGCAACCTGCTTCGGAGACTTTTGATATTTCTTGCGGTGAGCGCATTGTTCATGATTTCTATGCTTATCCTGCGGGGATTGAATGACGAGCCGGGAATTATCTTTAGACTGTGGATTTTCCGATGGACCAGGAAGGATATCGTCCATGCGGTATCTTTGGGGTTCAGGATACTGGCGTTAGTAACGATGTCCATGGGATTTGTGCTGACGACGAGGCCGAGAGATCTGGTAATGAGCCTGATCACGCAGTGCAGGGTATCGGTGGTGCACGGGTATGCGGCTATGGCGACATACCGTTTCCTGCCGGAGCTTCAGTCACAGGTGGATTCCATACATCTGGCGCAGGAGATACGCGGGATTCCATGGAATAAGGGGCTCCTGTCAAGATTCACATCACCTTTTCGGGTGCTGCTTCCGCTGTTATGCGTGGCGGCACGAAGGGGAGAGCGTGTGGCATGCGCTATGGAGAGCCGGGGGCTTGGCCGGGAGAATGCCAGGACATTTTATAAGAAGACGTCGATAGATAGGGCGGATTGGATCTTTTTAGTTATTGCGGTATTAAGCTATGGTATTATAGCAGCCGTTTTGATAAAATTTGATTTGTATAGATTCAGTTTTGCAGCAATACAGTAAGGAGGAAGAGATATGCCATATAAACACAAGAATATTGAATATGGGCTGCCCCATGAAGAATACCCCAGAGAAAGAATCATTGAGTGCGTGAATACTCTTAAGGAAACGATCGGATTAAGCCGCGAGCCGGTGGGGATCACGTTTTTATTTACAAAAGAAGACTACGACAAGTATCCGGTCGAAGAGATCAAGGCGGCGACCGCATATTGCGTGATGGTAAAGGATGCGGCGGCGAAGGGCAGCGGAATAAAGTGCCGGCTTGAACATCACCGCTGTGACGGCGCTACGACTGCATTTGCGCTGGAAGAGAGTACGGAGAGGATCGAGAGCGGGCAGGAATATTTTTCTTACAAATTATATTCCTCATTGGCGGTTGCCAGGAGGATGCGCGCAGCGATCAAGAGCCTTCACCGGGAACCTGTGTCCACCTATGGGATCGCAATCGTTCCGCTTATAGAGTGTGTACAGACGCCCGACGTCATCATCATGATGACCAATGCCCTTCAATCTATGCGGCTCGTGCAGGGATATGAATATCATACCGGAAGAAAGCCTGCTGTCGATATGGGAGCCATGCAGGGGATGTGTTCGGAGCTTACGGTTTCGCCTTATCTTACGGGAGAGATGAACGTCAGCGTGTTGTGTCCGAGTACGCGTATGCTGTGCAAATGGGATGAAAACGATATGGCAGTCGGGATTCCGTTCGAGCTGTTTGAGACAGTTACAGAGGGAGTCGCGGCGACGAAGCCGAGTTATTAGCAGTTTGATACAATTTTTAATCAAATTCACAGGAAATTTACATTTCATAGAAAAAATAAGGCCGGGAACCTGTTTTGATTCTCGGCCTGCAGTTTTACACGGTCAGTACATGGGGGTCTTAATTGACCCGAACTACCGAAAAGCCGCATGAACTCTCGGTTTTGATTCTTCTGTTCCCGTGGATGGAACGATAAAATGATCAAAAAATTGGCAGATTCTTTTTTCATCATCAGTAGTTTCGGAGAGTCTGGACAGGACATCAAGACAGGCGTCTCTGCAATCTTCATAGGGTCTAAGATCGTGTTTTTGTCCCCGTTCTCCTCCGTAGACGATCCAATCTGATCCGCTTTTTTCAAGGCAGATCGCTTCTTCTGCATACTCTCCGACAGAACAGAGATATTCCGGAATATGGAATTCTTGCAGAGATTTATACAATATATCTATACAGTACAGATCATTATTCTCATTTTGCAAAAGCGGTGCTTTGCGTAAAGTTTTTCCCATAATTATATCCTTTCCAACATGCCTTTTTTGACAGACTCTTTGATCGTAAAGGGATGCAGATATTGGATTGCGCCGCCTTCGCTGTCAAATCCCGGGGCTACAATTCCTTTATCAACGATACAGATAATATATAGATTATCAGCTACTACCTTGTATTCATTATATTCCAAACTTTCCGGAATATACGGCAATGATAATTTATCATAAGAGGTTCCCTTAGGCGCTGAATAATAGCCTGTTTCTCGTCCATATCTGATTATTATGCTGCCGTAAGGCAAAATATATTTGATGATATGTTTTCCGTTATTTTCTGTATTTCTGGTGTCAAATCCATGATTATCTGCATGCGCTGACAAATAGTTCCAGTTTACTACAGGCCGACCGAATCGGTCTGTCTTTCCAGTACCATATTCTGCTTTTTTCAGTTGAGGTATACCACTAATCGTTTCACCATTATAGTTTTTCATTGGCCGTAATTTCTTTCCTACATATATTTCTTTTACAAAATTATATCACGGCCAGTTATATATTATTAGATGAGAGATAATACACTATATTTAATTGCACTGTATATAATCATACTGTATTAAACCATTCAGCTTTTCAGCGTGTTCAAGTTTCTATGATTATATCATATGGCACATATAGAATCTATCAGGCACAAACTGGATTGCAGCGGGGTCTTTGACTGAAGGATGGGGTGATTTTGGATGAGTTGAGAAACAGAGGGAACCAGGAATATTTTTATGGGGAAATCTTAAATAAAATGGTAATTTTTTGATTAACTGGAATGTGATTCCACGAAAATTTGCACAGAAATTCTGACACTCCTAACCCAAGAGATTAGTCCTGCAATAGAATTATTTCTCCCTCCCCATGCGGCTCTTCAAATCCATTGTAATGATGTTTTAATATTTCATCAGTTATTATGAATGGAGAATCAGCGTTTAAAATCGTATTCCTCTTTTTCAGTCTTTTATGCAGAGTTTCTTTACTGGCTTTCATATAGATCAGTTCTGCCGTTCCGCCTGCTTTCTCAATAACTTCTTTATAAAAAACGCGATTTTTCCTATTCCAAAAGCTGAAATCAATTACTACATTTTTCCCGGCTTTAATTAAATGAATTAGTTTCTTGCGAAGTATAGCTTCTACTTTTTCGGATAATTCTTCATAACAGTTATCCGGGTAGTCAATACCTTTCTTTCCGTAAATGTTCCACATTTCTTTATCGATTGAAAGTCTGACGTACCCTTCTTTTTCTTTCTGCTTTGCGTAGGTTGTTTTGCCAGAACCACATACTCCGCACATCATAATAACGTTACTCATCATAAAATCCTCTTATTATTTAAACGAATCTGGCTGCTGTGCCGTATACAATTATCTCTGCCGCCCCGTCTACCAAATTACATGTAGAATAGCTGATTCCAATAATTGCATCAGCAGACATTTCATTTGCTTTTTCTTCCATTTTTTTTGTGGCTGTATCTGCTGTAACCTCCAACAGTTCCGTATATGTTTTTAGTTCGCCTCCGACTACAGATTTTAGACTTTGACCAATATCCTTTGCAATATTTTTGCTGTAAATAGAAGCTCCTCTTACCAGCCCTAATACTTCCAGTTTCTTTCCCTCGATTGTGTTTGTACTTGACATTAACATTTTAATTTCTCCTTTCGTTTTTAATACAATTGTATTAATTTTTTATGATTATAATACACTTGTATTAAAAAGTCAAGTGTGATATATTAAAAAAAATCTTTGTTAAGGAGAATAACATATGGGATATAAAGAGAGTTACACTAAAAAACAGAAAATTTTACAGATATCAATAAATTTAATCGGCCAAGAGGGGCTGTCTTCTGTTAGTTTTCGTAAAATAGCAAGTGCATCAGGATATACGGTAGGTTCGATACAAAACTTTTTTAAGTCACAAGAGAATTTCTATGTGGAAATTATGGATTACATTGAGTTTTGTGCGATTCAACGGGCAGAAAAGCTGGAACTGTTTCAACACAGTATTTCATTAGAAGATTTTATTTTATATTCGGAGCAGCTTCTTCCCCTCGATAATATACGAAAAATAGAGTTGATGGCATGGACTGCATTGGTTGGTTTATCAAATATTTATCCTAAAATACAGCAAAAATCTCAAGATTTACTTTTAAAAAATTATGATTCAATGGAAAAGGCTATTAACTTAATGAAAGTGGTCGATATTTTTGCTGCCAACATAGATACTCCAACATTTTCCAGTATTTATTACTCTTTTTTGGAAGGACTGTCACAACATTCTTTCGTAATGCCACAAAAATACACTTGTAGCCATATGAAAGAACTTAATCATTTTTTTATTACAGAAAATTTTTTAGCTAGAAAGGAATAGGGGGAAGAAGTTTTCTTCTGTCTGCTGCGGAATAACGTTTATCAAAATATAAAAAATGTTCGATACGGAATGCAGCGCAATAAAACCAGTAACTTCACCAGAAACACATCTTTCTTACGTTCAGGCATTTCCTGTAATAGTCCTATTGCTTTTTCCAAAGTAGACATAGAACGGTCTGACATCGCCGACATTGCGGCGACTGGAAACGATCGCGGAAGAGTTGGACACGACGATCAGAGCGCTGTATGAATCAAATTATAAAACTGGATTCATCTGCAAAATATTCTTGACAAACAATTTATTGCGTCTTATACTGTATATGTAATAGTAATACAGTATAGGACGATTGGAGATGATAAGACTTGGAGATCTTGATCAACAATCATGCCAGCAAGCCGATCTATGAGCAGATCAGAGCGCAGATCAAGGCGATGATCATGAGCGGAGAGCTTAAGGCGGGCGACGCGTTGCCGTCTATCCGGTCGATGGCGCGTTCTGTGCATATCAGTGTGCTCACGGTCCAGAAAGCGTATGATCTGCTGCAGGAGGATGGGTTCATTGAGACAACGGCAGGGAAGGGATGCTTCGTGTCTGTGCAGAATCAGGACTTTTATCTGGAAGAGCAGCAGAAGAAGATCGAGGAGCATTTCACAGAGGCGATTGAGATCGCGCGGATGAGCGGGATCAAGCTTGATACCCTGCAGTCTCTTCTTACACTTTTGTATGAAGAGGATTAGATCGCCGCAGGATGGATGATATAGGAAGTGCAGTGGAGTTATGCAGAAAGGACGGGTTGATGATATGACGAATGCGGTTAAGGTTACAGGATTAACGAAGCGGTATGATGATTTTACATTGGATCATGTATCCTTTGATGTTCCCCGAGGGAGTATCGTGGGACTGATCGGAGAGAACGGGGCGGGGAAGAGCACTGTGATCAAGGCGATACTGGGGATGATCAACAGGGATGACGGAGAAGTCTTTGTATTTGACAGAGAGGATATGAGTCCGCAGGATAAGGAGCAGGTAGGCGTCGTGTTTGATGACAAGGGATATCCGGAGATGCTTTCGCCCAGGCAGATTGGCAGAGTCTTGAATGGAATCTATTCCCGGTGGGACGCGGGATCGTATGGGAGATTTCTGAAGGAATTCTCATTGCCGGAAGATAAGAAGCTTAAGAATTTCTCGAAGGGAATGCGGATGAAGCTTGCGATTGCAGCGGCCCTGTCTCATAGACCTGAGCTTCTGATATTAGACGAGGCTACCAGCGGGCTGGATCCGGTCATGCGGGATGACATCTTGGATATTTTTCTGGATTTTATGCAGGAAGAGGAGCATTCGATCCTGGTGTCGTCGCATATTACCAGTGATCTGGAGAAGGTGGCGGATTATATCGTGTTCATTCATCAGGGGCAGGTCGTATTTGCGAAGCCTAAGGATGAGCTGCTTATGCAGTATGGGATCATCAAGTGCGGTGCGGCGCAGTTTGATCAACTGGACAAGGGGGACATTATATCCTGGAGGAAGCAGGATTATGAGTGGCAGGCGTTGGTTGCTGACAGAGACCTTGCCATGCGCAGATATCCCAAGGCAGTTGTGACGCCGGCTACGATAGACGAGATCATGTTGATGTATGTAAAGGGGGAACGGTAGATGAGAGGTTTATTAGTGAAGGATTTCTATATGATACGATCGGTTGTGATCCTGATGGCGGGAATGTTCCTGGTGATCGGAGCAGGGCTGTCATATCTGGTTTCGCCGCAGGTGTTGCTGATCCTGGCAACCGTTATGATGGGGATGATAGAGGCGATGACCATCAATATGGATAAGGCATGCGGATGGACCCATTTGAGTGCGGCGCTGCCGGTATCCAGAGAGAAGATGATCCACAGCAAGTACGTGATGTACCTGATTCTAAGTGCCTGCGGCCTGATTGTCGGGATGTTCTGCTCTCTTGCGGCACTTGCGGTGACTGGAACGTTCAATCATGATAAATTCATCCTGTTTTTCTGCATCAGCATTACTATGGCGCTGATGGCCGGGAGTCTGATCTTGCCATGCTATTTTCTGCTGAGTGAAGAGAAGAGTGTGATCGGCTCTATGCTGGTGTACCCGCTGGCTGTCGCGATGATCGTAGGGGTTACGGCGGTGATCGAACAGCGGATGCTGGCGCTTATGGTCAGCGTTGGGATTGGAGCGATGGTATTTGCCGTATCCTGGATCGTGGCAGGAAGGGTGATCGGAACGAAGGAACTGTGAGGGAGAGAACGCTTAAGGTCTGATAACGACGAACAGACATGTATTTATCAAGAAAGGATGAGAATTATGGAAAAATCACTCATTGCAGTGCCCATTGGAGATCCGGCGGGAGTTGGGCCGGAGATCGCTGCGAAGGCCGTTGCGTCCAGGAAAGTATTTGACGCGGCAGATTGTATCATTGTGGGAGATAAGACGATCATGGAGAAGGCTGTCAATATAGTTGATGCAGAGCTTACGATTCACGTAATAGCCGGCCCGGAAGAAGGAGACTTCCGGGAGGGCATCTTGAATCTCATTGATCTTGGCAATGTTGATATGGAGAATTTTGAATTTGGCCGTGTCAATGGAATGTGCGGAAGGGCGGCATACGAGTATATTGAAAAGAGTATTGAGCTTGCGAATGAGGGCAGGGTTGACGCGGTTGCCACAACGCCGATCAACAAGGAGTCGCTGCGTGCCGGAGGAATTAACTATATCGGGCATACGGAGATCTTCGGAGCTCTTACGGGCACCGAGGATCCACTGACCATGTTCGAGACAAACGGTATGCGTGTGTTCTTCCTGACACGGCACGTGTCCCTGAGAGATATGCTCGATATGATCACGAAGGAAAGGATCAAGGATTATGTGAAGCGTTGCCTGGAAGCACTTGAGAAGCTTGGAGTGTCCGGGAAAACGATGGCAGTTGCCGGATTGAACCCGCACAGCGGAGAGCATGGATTATTTGGCTGGGAAGAGGTGAATGAGATTACGCCGGCAGTCGAAGAACTGCAGGCGGAAGGATACAATGTGACAGGACCTGTCGGTGCAGATTCGGTATTCCATCAGGCCGTTATCGGAAAATACAGCAGCGTATTATCTTTATATCATGACCAGGGGCATATTGCGGCAAAAACGCTTGACTTTGAGAAGACTATCGCGGTCACGAACGGGATGCCGATCCTTCGTACATCTGTGGATCATGGAACGGCATTTGACATTGCGGGGAAGGGGATCGCGAGTGCAGTCAGTATGATCGAAGCAATCCTGCTGGCGGCGAAATATGCACCGAAATTTATGGGCGGTAGCGGCCGTGGAGGCGATTGTACCTAATGTTTTTATGTAAATGAATAAACAGGTTTTATTTTCTTATACTTTCCTTATAATTTCTCCTTATGCTTATGGAGTAGACATAAAGCATAAGGAGGAAGTCATATGAATCAAAATATTCTGGAAACGAAATGTCTGTCCAAATCTTTCCATGATCAATCGGTTGTAAAGGAGATCTCACTGGCTGTGCCAAGAGACTGCGTATACGGACTTCTGGGTCCAAACGGAGCCGGGAAATCCACGCTGCTTAAGATGCTGACGGGAATCTTACGCCCGACAGGAGGCGAGATATTGTTCAACGGCCATGCATGGAGCAGAAAGGATCTTGCCGATATCGGGGCGCTGATCGAGACGCCTCCGGTATATGAGAATCTGACGGCGCAGGAGAATCTTAAGGTCCGCGCGATGATCTTGGGAGTCACGGATGAGCGGATCCGTGAGGTGCTTGAGCTGGTGGATCTCGCGGGCACAGGAAAGAAGAAAGCGGGAGCATTCTCATTAGGAATGAAGCAGAGGCTTGGAATCGCGATCGCGCTGCTAAACCGCCCAAGGCTTCTGGTACTCGACGAGCCTGTCAACGGGCTAGACCCCATCGGAATCCAGGAGCTTCGGCAGATGATACGAAGGTTCCCCGAGGAAGGGATCACGGTGCTTGTCTCAAGCCATATCTTAAACGAGATTGCCCAGACGGCAGACTATATCGGGATTATTGCGAACGGAGTGCTCGGCTATCAGGGAGGAATGCCCGAGATGGGGCACTTGGAAGAGTTGTTTATGACTGTTGCGGCGAGATATGCCGTGCCGGAGACAGGCTGCGGGCATGACGCTGCAGGAAGCATAACGCAGGGGTATAAGGAGGGAAGATGAGATGAAGAAATATTATCTGGCAGAAAGACTAAAGAACCGTCATACATCTGCGGAAAAACTGATGTTTCTGATGCCGTGTATCACGGTGTGTTTGTCGGCGCGGCTTACAGCAGATTATTTTACTATCGATGCGTATAACTGGTGGTATACCGTACTATTTCCGGGGATGATTTCATTTATCTGCGGCGCGGTGGGAAACAGAGATAAGAAGATGGGAAACCGGGCTGTCTGGACGCTTCCGGCGGATATGGGAGCCGTCTGGGACGGGAAAATGCTGTATGGGATCCGTTGTATGGGAATATCCCTGGCAGTGCTTTTTGGCGCCATTTTGCTCGTAAGTACAGTATTCGAACAGGTATTTAAGATAGTACTTCGCATCAATCCGACAGTCTGGGAGCAGATATTGGCTGTTGCTGTATTATTTCTGACTTCGCTGTGGCAGATTCCGTTCTGTCTGCTGCTGCATCAGATGATCGGGCTGTTCCCGATGGTGCTGCTCCATGTGGGAAGTATATTCCTGATATCAGTAACTATGTCATTGAAACCGTATTTTATGCTGCTTCCTGGAGGGATTGCGGAAAGGCTGATGTGTATTATTCTGAAAATACTTCCGAACGGGCTGATCGCGGAGCCGGGAAGCATAACATTTACCCCGGAATTGATGGAGTGGAAGGGAGTGCCGATAGGTATTCTGGCTTCGCTGGTGTGGTTCGCGGTATTCTGGATCGTTGGGCGGAAGCAGTTTGAAAGGCAGGTGGGGAAATGAGTATGGAGATAAATGTGTGGAAAGAACTGTGCGGAAATATCAAAGGAGAGCTGCTAAAGATGCGCCGGACACTTCTGCCCTGGCTGCATGCGGCGATTCCCATGCTTGGAATCCTTGTATTCTTAGGGTATTACAGCTTCGCTGCATGGAATGATGAGGGAAAGATATTGGGTTACATCCAGGTGTTGACGATCGTGCTGCCTATGGTAGTGAGCGTGATCTGTTCGATATCGGTCGAAATGGAGGAGAAGGGGCATTTTCAGACATTTCTCGGAGTATCGGTCTGTAAGAGCAATCCGCTGCTTGCCAAATGGATGACTTTGTCTGGTATGGGCTTACTCTCCATCCTTCTGGCGGTCCTGGGCTTCGCTGCGGGATATTGGGTGATGAAGGGGAGGACAGTGCTATTTATAACGGAATATCTGCTGCTTGCACTGGTCACGTGGCTGTGCAGCGTGAATCTGTATCTAATTCATCTGTTGCTGAATCTCGTGTTTTCAAAGATCGTCTCTCTGTGCGTGGGAATAGCCGAGCTGTTGGTGGCGGCATTGTTCCTGACCGGGCTTGGAGAGGGGCGTTGGCAGTTTCTGCCTTGTTCGTGGGGTAGCAGATGGACGGAATATTTGATACAATACTGGATAGGAAATGGAGCGGCTCCGGAAGGAGCTGTGATGAGGAACCTGGAAATCGGTGCGGGCATCACGTTTGGATTATGGTTCGTTGTTTTCCTGTGGTTTTACTTCTATGAAGGGAAGCAGTGCCGGGATTGATGGGTGACAAGATAATGAACAAGGAGAACGAGCAGTGATAAGGATATTGGCGGTGGATGATGAAGAGCGAATCTTACGATTGATCAGAAATGCTTTGGAAAAAGAAGGATATGAGGTGACGGCAGTCAGCGACCCGCTTGAGATCAGGAAGCTTAGATTGCAGGAATATCAGTTGATCCTTCTGGATGTGATGATGCCGGGGATGGATGGATTTACCCTGTGTGAGGAGATCAGGGATCTGGCAGACTGCCCGATCCTCTTCCTGACGGCGAAGACAGAAGAGAAGGACATCATGAGAGGGCTTGGAATCGGCGGGGATGATTATATCACCAAACCCTTCGGGATCGGGGAGCTTCGGGCGAGGGTTGCCGCGCATCTGCGGCGGGAGACGAGGGAGAAGCGGCATATGGTCTCGGTAGACGGGGTGCAGTTCTATCTGAAAGAGAAACGGGTGCGGTATCAGGAGACAGAGATCGAATTCACCAAGAGCGAGTATGCGATCTGCGAGTATCTTGCGCTGAACCATGGACAGGTATTTTCAAAGGACCGGATCTACGAGCATGTTTTCGGGTACGATAAAGAGAGCGATAATTCCGTGATCACAGAGCATGTCAAGAATATCCGGGCGAAATGCCTGAAAGTGGGATTAGAGCCAATCGAGACGGTATGGGGGATTGGATATCGGTGGAGGTGAGATGGATGCAGTTTGGAGGCGGGAAAACGGTACGCAAAAAATCGGTCACGATCGTCTTTCTCCGGTTTATCAGTCTGTATACGATCGGAGCATTATTCTGGCTGTTTGCAGCAATCATGATATACTATATACTTAATGTGTCGGGCGAGGTCCTTCCGGCGAATCACATGGAAATACAGCTGAATGCAACAGCAGACGATATCCGGAGTGTGTCTGAGGTTACGGAGGAGCTGATGCCGGAGGGCTGCAGCTACGGTGTCTATGCAGCTACCGGAAACTGGCTGTACGGGACATTTCCAAAGGAAGAGCGGGGGCAGGCCTGGGAGCATTATGAGACAAGCAGTATCTATGCGTCGGGGAAAGGATATTATCGATTCTTCGTGCGTGATGCGAATGAGATATGTATTGTGAAATACAAGATCATGACACGGTTTCGGAATTCGTATCTGAGCAGATTACTGCCTCATCCGGATCTTCTCATAGTCGCTTCCTTCGTGATCCTGTTTCTTCTGCATACGGCTGTGGTGTCACGGTATTTCGGGAAATATATGCGCACAAGACTAAGGATCTTGCGCGAGGTGACAGAGAAGATCCGGTGCGAGGATCTGGAATTTGCAGAGGAGCATTCGGAATTAAGGGAAGTGGATGAGATCTTGAGCTCCCTTCATCGGATGAAAGAGGCCCTTAAGGCATCCCTATATCGGCAATGGGATGTAGAGAGAGGCAAGGATGAGCAGATTGCGGCGCTGGCCCACGATATCAAGACGCCGCTTACGGTGATCCGGGGGAACGCGGAACTTCTGGCGGAAGGAGAGCTTGCGGCGGAAGACAAAGAGTATAATAGAGATATCCTTCAGAGTGTGGCAACGATGGAGGAGTATCTGGGAATCTTGAATGAGCTTCTATTGCCAGGGAGTGAGAGGACAGGAGAGGAAGCGTGCATCGGGGAACAGGGAGGCGGAAGTGAGAAAACAGCATGTGACGAACTTGCGGGGAAATTGGCAGAGCAGGCAAGGTGTCTGATATCGGCAAGGCAGTATCCGGTTGAATTTTACAAGGAGGAGCTGCATGGTGAGCTTCGGTATGACGAGATTCAGATCCTAAGGGCGTGGAGTAATATTCTGGGAAATGCGATGGATCACAGTCCGGCAGACGGGAAGATAGGGATTAGTTTCAAGCTTCGGGAAGACGGAGACGAGAAATATCTGGCGGCGGCAGTCGAGGATGAAGGGCCGGGATTCTCGAAACTGGACTTGATGCATGCAACGGAGCAGTTCTATCAGGGAGATCAGAGCAGGAATAGTAAGACGCATTATGGGATCGGGCTTCATACTGCGGAGAAATTTGTTCAGCGGCAAGGCGGGAAGCTTGTGATTGAAAATAGGGAGGTGATGGGGGCGAGGGTGATGATTTTGTTGAAAATGGAGAAGTAATTATTGAAGCAGTTCTGGATGAACCAGGGCTGTTTTTTTGCCGCTTTTGGAAAAATTGGTTGTATTTGTCAGAGATATTTCTCAAAATCACTTGACAAAATACTACGGGGGGGGGTATTTTATAGTATGAGAGTCAATGACTTACAGTTTGAGAAATGAGGAATCAAATATGTGGTGTGTGATGCGGGTCCGGACAGGCTCAGAAGAAAGCGTGCGGCTCCAATGTCAAGAGAAGATATCTTCAGATCTGCTGAAGGGCTGCTATGTGTTCTATTATCAGGAGAAGAAGCATATCCAGGGAAAATGGGTGATCCAGGAGAATATATTGTTTCCGGGATATGTATTTCTGGTTACAGAACAGGCAGAGCGGTTGAGTGAAGAGCTGATCCGTATCAAGGGATTCACAAAGCTTTTGGAGGCAGGCAGTGAAGTAGCCGCGCTGACGGAGGATGAAGTAGATTTCCTGACCGTATTCGGCGGAAGAAAGCAGACTGTAGAGATGTCAGAGGGTGTGATCGAGCAATCAGTGATCAGAGTATATTCTGGTCCGCTTGTAGGAAAAGAAAGATATATAAGTAGGATTGATCGCCATAAGCGTCGAGCATTTTTAGAGATGCCAATGTTCGGGCGGAGGCAGAAGGTACGGGTAGGGTTGGAGATCGTATCGAAGTCTTAAGTAAGAGTAGAGTTTATACAGAATAATTAGTAAGAAAATCAGGATTACTTTCTGGATATCCTTGCAGCTGGGGCACTTGGGTTTCCGGGGGTATGACATATCCGACGTCTGAAGATATCTGCGGATATATCCGGGATGCTGTATGAGTACAGTATATCGGTATCTCTTGCAGACGGAAGACAAGTTACTGTGGCAGCAGGAGATTACTGCGGGCATGGATGGCGAAGCATACCTTTTGGTATGGTCTGATTGAATTGGATCGGAACATATCAGGGAGTGCTTCGCTATTATAATGCAATGAAAGATGCATAGTAACGCGATCATAGGAGCCGCCGGGTAGTGTCATATCTCCATAATATGTGTTGAAGATCTCTGCAGATCGGAAGCATATATTACGAGGAAATGACATTGCCCGGCGGCTTTTTGTCATTTTATATCTGGCAGTCAGCGTTTGACTTCCGTGGGCAACGAACCAAGCGGGTATGCTTGCATGCACATTTGGCAGCTGCAGCGGGGTTACCAACTTGGTTGGAAATCAAACTCATAGATTGTGTGTTCTATACCATCTCGTCGAATGGAGGATTTGTTTTGCATTATGTACTACAGGTAACTACAGGAACAGAAAATAGGGTGGAAGAGCAGGTCAGGACCGTGGTAGAAAATACGTTGTATGATTCCTGTTTCCATCCAATACGTCGTGTGAAGAAGAAATTTCGGGGAGAGTGGAAAGAAGTTCATGAAAAGTTGCTCCCTGGATATGTGTTCATAACGAGCGATCATATAAAAGACTTATATCAGGAGCTTCGGCATGTGCCGGCATTTACAAAGCTGTTGGGAAAGGATAGTGAGCTGTTTATTCCACTTCCGGATCATGAGGTGGAATGGCTTGAACAGATCATGGACTCACCGGATCGGAGCATGGAAGTGCAGTTATCACAGGTGTCGGTATCGGAGGATGATGTGATCACGATCTTGTCCGGACCTTTGAAGAATATGGAAGGGTGTATCAGGAAGATCGATCTGCACAGACGAATCGCGAAGGTTGAGGTTGATTTTATGAATCGGAAGACGGTGATACATCTGGGGATTGAGATGGTGGGGAAGATGGAGTGAAGAAAACCTGTAGATTCATGCTAAGAAGCCTGAGAGGGAGATTAATGAGAGGAGATTTTTATTGATGGAAGGATATCAGGAAGTCAATGAAATCAGTCTGGTAGATTTGATGTTTTATTTCTTGAAGAGATGGCGCTGGATCGTCGTGTGCATGTTGCTCCTTGCTGCGGCCGC
>CANDQP010000064.1 GCA_947388185.1 uncultured Dorea sp.
CGGGCAATCAGATTCCCGCTTTCTTTCTCTATAAGTACAATACTGACCGATGTTGTACCGATATCTATTCCCATGATATTCATAGACATTACCACCTTTTGTTGGTATTATATCACAAAGAATTTCTAAACTCTACTTTCTTTCCCAGACTATTTTGTACCTATTTTGCATTGCAAACAATCTTACCATTCCGCCCGAAATGAATCCCATTTTCTCCATCCTATAAGACTCACGATACATCCCGCGGCAGCACAGACACACCAGCCAATTCGAAGAGTTCCCCAGCCCCACCGGTCAGCGATCCACCCAAATCCGTAACTGGCGATCGTTGTCCCCGCATAGGCAGCCATATTAAGAATTCCTATCACCGTCGATATCTTGCCGCACTTTTTAAAATGAAGCGGAATCAAACTGATAATCAGCGTATTGATTCCCGTCATGACCGTTGTGATAACCCCCAAAAAAGCAAGCGAAAATACCGCTTTGTTATCCCCCCATGCCATCATACACAGAAGCGTCACAAAGGCAAGTCCGAAGAAAACCGCTATTGTTTTAACTTCCGTATGGAACCATCTTCGGTTCCAATTATCTGCCCAAAATACTCCAATCAGATTCACGACTGGCAGCACCATGGTCATCATTACAGAAACTACAGAACTTATGTGGAAACTGTCCGCCAGATAAGACGGTATCCATGTAGAGATCCCGTCTTTCAGAATTCCATGGATACAAGAAATAATAATAATTCCTGCTAATCCCGACTGAATCAGTAACCGCCAAAATTCTTTAATTCCCTCATTCCTTTTTCTGCCGTCTTCTTTACATATGATCAATGGGATCTTGCAGTCCCTGGTCATTATCTGGCAGCCGATCAACCAAAACATCGCGCTCACCAAGGTCCACACTCCAACTCCCCCAAAACAATATCTCCAACTTAAATACTTCAGACAAACGGCACTGTATCCATAAGCGCACAGCATCCCCGCCGGTCCCGTCGTCGACAGCAGAAGGCAGATCCTCGCACTCATTCCCGGAGAGGATAATTCTGTTATGAATCTCGCCATCGGTCCCCAGATAAACGCTTGAAACAATCCGTTCACAGACCATATCACCGTCATCCATGAAATACTGCTAAGACACCCCAATATGCTGTTCGCAGCCCCGCTTCCTAAAACCCCAAGAAAAACCAACAAAATCGGAGAAATATAGTCGCCAAGAATCCCGCTTAGCACTTGCCCCATACCATAAGCAAGGAAAAAGGCAGAAATTACAATTCCAATACTTTCCTTCGTCACATCAAGGTCAGCGACCATATCACTGATGCAGGCTGAGATATTCAGCCTGCCCAGATATACGGTAAAATAAGTTATCCATGTAATACAGATCAAGAAGCTTTCTTTTCTAATAGATTTCTTTTCTTCCATAATCCTACTGCGTACTCAAATATTCATCCAATGCAGCCTGCCCGATCTCCTGGGCTTTATCCAAGGCTTCCTGTGCCGGTACATTCTCGATTTCCACCAGGTCGGCCGCATCCGCAAGTGCCTGCAGAATCTTACCGCCGGTAGGATCGATAAAATTCATCTGAGAAAATTCCATCTGCTCGATCGGCACCTTTGCCTCTGGATGTTCTTCAAGATACTTCTTAAACTCCTCATCCTCAAGCGCCTTCTTCCTTACCGGTATATATCCCGTCTTCATTGAAAACTTTGCTGTACTTTCGGCACTGGTCAGATATGTCAGCCATTCAAACCCAGCCTGCTTCTCTTCCTTAGAAGCTTTGGATAATACTGCGCAAGTCAATGCGTCTGCATACGGACTTGGGGGATTATCATTGAATCCTGGCTGGATATGCGCTGCGATCTTATTAAAATCCAGATCTCCCTGATCCCCGCTTGAACCAGTATATCCTGCCGCCCGGTCCTGCATAACGTCATCAATCGTTTTATACCAGTATTCCCAACCGTCACCGCCAAAATGAATCCTCATGATCTTATCTTCATGAATCCATTTCCGCACACTTTCCCAAGCTTCCACCCATTCCGGAGTATTGACTGTAACTTTCGTACCGTCCTCACTCAGAACATCTCCGCCGTTACTGTACGCTATGTCTTTCAGATTCATCTCATCATACATAGGCTCCCAGCCATAAAAAACCGTCTCTCCGTTCTCCACGACCGTGAGCTTTTCTGCTGCCTCTGCCAACGACTGCCAATTCTTGAATGCATCCTCAGGGTTGATTCCTGCTTCTTTAAATACATCCTTCCTGTAATACATCACCTGTGTCGTGCCATAGACCGGCAGACCGATAGTCTGTCCTTCCATATCAATGCAATATTCCAGGAATGTTTCAAAGTAGTCCTCTTTCTGAAAGTCTTCATCCTCTTCAATATAACTGTCCAGAGGCTCTAATACTCCTCTCCCCTTAAACATATTGAGCGCGTCGTAGCCCAGAAGGGTAGTAGCCGGGACTGTACCGGATGCCATCGCCGCCTGCACCATCTTCTTTGTCTCATCATAGCTTGACTGCTGTACACCGATTACTTCTATGCGGTCTTGGGAATCATTGAATTCTTTGATCACATTCTCCATCGTCTTCCCAAGCTCCCCTCCAAGCCCGTACCAGAATTCAATCTGGACGACTCCGTCCTGCCCATGTTCCTCCGGTTTTGAACTCTTACCGCATCCAACCGCCGACACCGCTATAGCCAGCGTTAATATAACCGCATATATCTTCTTCATTCTCCCATCTCCTCTATCTTCTCTTATTCTTTTACCGCTGCATCATTCGTAATCCCTTTAATGATCCATTTCTGACCAAAAAAGAAGAGAATCAGCAACGGAAATATAATTACACAGCAAGCCGCCATAATAGCCCCCCATTGCATTCCGTAAGCTCCGTCAGATGAAAAAAACGTTCTAAGCCCCATACTTACGAAATATTTCTCCTTATCCTTTATAATCAAAGAAGGCCATAAATAATTGTTATAATTACCTATAAAGGACAGAATTCCTAACGTCACATAGGAAGACACCGACATCGGGCTAACGATCCTAGTGAATATCGTCCAATGACCGGCCCCGTCAACTCTTGCCGCATCCAATATGGAATCATTGATCTGCGAAAACGTCGTCCAGAAAAAAAATATATTAAATATACTTACCGAACTGGACAAAATATATCCCAAATGAGTATTCATAAGCCCCAACTTAGAGACAATGATATAGGAAGGGATATAGGTCGCCGCCACCGGCATGATATAAGTGAGGGTGATGATGATCACCAATATCTTCTTTCCGTAAAATTTTATGTTGACCAGCGCGTAGGCAAACAGAGCAGAGTTCACCAACACAATGGCGGTCGTAATAACCGCGGTATAGCTGCTGTTCCACATATACTTATAAAACATCCCATCCGCCAACGCATCTTGATAATTCACCCACTGTGCCGCCTTGGGCATAAGCTTAGGCGGCATCTGCCAGATCTCATCCTTCGTCTTGATAGAATTGGTCAGCATCCACAGAAATGGGAATGCGACGATGATACCCGCTGCCGCAAGACATACATGGATCCAGATATGCTTCCATTTTACTTGTTTTCTTCTCATACGACTACCCCTATCCATAGTATACTGAATTCTTTGATGCCCTTTTCTCGATCAATGACAGCAGCGCCGTAAGGATCACCAGTATTACAGCCACCGAAGAGGCTTTACCTGTATTAAAGGATTCAAAAGCCTCCTGGTAAAAATAATACAAAAGCGTTCTGGTCGAACCTGCCGGTCCCCCCTGAGTTAACACCTGGATCTGATCATACGCCTGCAGGGAATTGATCGTCGTAATGATCAAAAGAAAGAACGTCGTCGGCGATATCATCGGCAGTGTAATGGAAAAGAATCTCCTCACAGAATCCGCACCGTCAATGGCTGCCGCTTCTAACAGATTGGCAGAGACTTTCTGCAGCGCTCCCAAATAGAACAGCATTGTCCAGCCGATCTGTTTCCATACCGTCACTATGATGACCGACAGCATAGCCGTATCCATACTCTGCGTCCACTCAATTCCATGTATTCCCAAGAACCCCAACAGATAATTCAGAATGCCAACTCTCGGTTCAAATATCCAGGACCACACAATACTAACTGCTACCATAGGCGTAATATAAGGCGCGAATATGACCGCCCGATAGAATCCTGAACTTCTTTTAGCAAGATTTAAAGCAAGCGCCGCCAATAGTCCAAGGACGATACTCGGAACAACGGTCCCAAGCGCAAAAGCCAGAGTATTCCAAAGCACCTCTGTAAAATCATGCTGTCCTATCAGACTAATATAATTATAAAATCCTACAAAATTAAAATGATCAGATATCATATCCCAATCTGTAAAGCTCATCCCAACAGAGTACAAGACCGGCCCAATCCAAAATACTGCCATCGGGATCAGCGCCGGCATGATAAAAAGCAGGCCGGCAAGATTCTCTTTCTTATTGCGAACTTTCATTCTCTTCATCTTTTCCTGCCCTTCCTTTCACACATTGATCTCACAGCGGACAAAATCAGCCTTCCTTTTTCGCTAATACCATCTGGTGGAACCGGACCGCCTTCTCATGGGTATCGCGCAGCATGTCCATCTCTTCCTGAACAGAATCAAATTCCGAACCGTACTTTAACCCTATTTCAAAATCAGCAGGAAGCTCTAACGGCGACCTTGCGACCCAATATGCAACCCTATCCCAATCAAGTACTCCTGTAAACGGCGGACGGTGGGCGTCAGCCTTCTCCACTGCGATATCGTCATCCAGTTTTTCCGGTTCTATAGAGTCAGTATCCTGCAGATGTGTCGCATAAAGCCTGTCATGATACTTTTCCAGGAAGAGATAGTAATTATCCTGGCACATAATGCTGGCATGTCCAGAATCATAACATAATCCCACAAATTCTTCGTCATATCTAGAGAAAATACGCTCAAACTTATCAATCTGGTACTCTAACGGCGTAAACAAAAGATTTTCCAATGCTATTTTAACTCCCGCCATCTTCGCATAACCTTGTATCTCATCGAATGATTTATACACCTGCCTATAATAATCTTCCATATCATCCGTACTCCTTGCAAACATACCGAATGGCAATTGCATATGCAATACCATAACACGGGCTCCGATATGGGTACACAAGTCTATCCTATTCTTCAACAGGTCAACCCCTGCTTCTCTAAGATATTCATTCGGATTCGTATAATCCTTGCGGATCCTGCTACACCGCTCTCTTACAGAAGGAATCCTCTTTCCATTCACGATTTTTCCTCTGAATCCGCCTTCTGTAGCATGAATGGAGTGCGCGTGAAGTCCATAATGCTTCAGCACGTCTCTTGCCTGAAGCATCTCGCTCTTACTGTACATATATTCTCCCTCCCAGTCATGGATCCACTGGGTATGGGAAAATCCTGCCTCAGCGATATATTTGATTTGGTGTTCGATCGCTCCCCAATCATGAAGATCATTGTTATAATCTGTATTTACTGATGTTGTCAACATTTCCTGTTTCCTCCTACTTTTTATATTCTTCCAAATATCTAAGGTTCTGAATCTTCAGAATGATTACCAGAACCAGACCGACAACAGAGACGATCCCTGTAGCTATAAAAATCATTCTGTAACCCGCAATACCAGGATTTTTATCCAGGATACTCCCTGCCACCGTATACAGGTAGATCTCCGGCGCATACCCTACAACTGAGATGATTCCCGACGCGGTACCTGCAAGGCTCTTCGAGATACGCAGTTCATCGATCGGAGCAAAATACAATGCCTTCACCGCCAGCAAGCTTAATCCTTGAAGGACAAAATTCACTACTACTACCCATAACAGAGATCGGTTTGTCGGGATCAGCAGATAGAGGAAGGAAAAAACGGTCATTCCCACAAATCCATATTGCATAAACTTAATAACGCTCTTCATCTTGTCAGCCATAAATCCGCCGAGCAGCGATCCGATCAGCATCAGTGCGTATGCACGGAATACGCCAAGCAAAGCCACTGCCGAATTATTCATCTCGTATATCTCTGTAAAATACGGTGTCAAGTATCCAAAGAAGATCACCGCCGAATAGTTACACGCCACGATAGCTCCTACCATCCATACACGCGGTATCTTCACTACCTTCTTAAAATCTTCCCATGTGATCTTACTGCTGTCTTTTAGCTCTGTACCATCTGCTTCTACCGCACCCTTAGGATCCTGAACAAACAGAATGACCAGAACGCCGGCAACTATCATCATAGCGCTGTAGAACTGAATCGCACCCGTGAGTCCCAGCACCTCATCTGTAAATCTGGAAAATACCCACACAGAACCCAGGGCTACCACAGTTCCTACCAGTCCTCTTCCGCCTTCCAGAAATCCAAAAAGCTTGCCCTGCTCATCGCCCCGTCCAAGATTATTGGTAATCTTAACCATAGACGCCCAGAATGTAAATACTGTCGTAATTCCAAATAACCCGTGAATGACCATCAACGCTCCAAATCCCGGAAGCATTGAATACCATAATCCTACTGCGCCTGTTCCAAAGCATGAGAATATAATCAGCTTCTTCGGTGAAATCTTATCCGCCAGCATTCCTCCCGGAAAATAGCAGATAAAATTAATAATGCCGTACATCGTCAGCAAAAGACCAAGCTGCGCTTTTGTAGAACCAGTCGCTGATTCCAGTGTCGAAAAATATGTATCCTTAAGATACGGCAGTTTTGTGATAATTCCCCCCACCAAAGATACACAAAAAAGTACTACCCACTTTTGAATTTTCTCTGACCTAAACTTAATCATCTTTTCCTCCTTCTTTACCTGTCGTTCCTTTCATCAGTTTTTCGCTTGAATATTCAGACTATCCTCCCTTCAGCTTTTTATTATTAATTATGGTTCCAGTATATCATCCACACTTTTCCGACAACATATCACAACTTGTGAATTCATATCATTTTCACTTATCTTTATCAGCATTGATGATGAAACGTACTGTTTTATGGTAAACTAATACCACTATTTCTTATGGAACAGGAGAGGTCAAATGACATTATTTAAAAATATGAATCTATCTAAAAAATTAATATTAATGAATATATTTCTGGTCACGCTGCCCACCCTTGTATTTGCATTCGTTCTTTATTCCGTGCAGTCACGCCAATTCAACAAACAGATGCTTCAGGAACGTCAGTCTGCCGTATCCCAACTGGCAAACAGTCTGGATACATCCTTAACGTCCGTAGAAGATCTGTCCCAATCCCTTGTATACCGAAGCACCATCTCTTCGCTTGTTACACGCTCCGACCTTGCCATGTATCCCACCTGGGCAAAATATAACAGCGAGGAGATATTGATCGACCTAAAATATTCCATTAAATACCAAAACCTGGGATTAAAGGCTGCCAGCATATACACTAATAACCCGGATATTCCGGAATTAAGCAGTTTCCATGATATTTCCAAGTTGTATCAGCTTCCCTTTTATCAGGATTTCCGTAATTCACAGAAAAGCTTTGATTTTTACTGCCTCTCAACCGAAGAGACACAAGATTTTTATCAGGCGAAAGGTGAAGATCCGCATACATTCGGAAGGCTGATGATCTTCGTTCAGAGAATACAGCCGGATTTTTCAAGCGGTTACAGCGGTGTATTAATCTTTGAAGCAAATCCTCAAAAGTTTTTTTCTTCGCTGTCTGTTTACGAAAATCACTCATCTGGATATTTTATATATTTTCATAATCTGTCTAATTTTTACGGGTGCTCTCCCGACCCAGATGCAGTAAAGCAGCTAAAAGACAAGAACAACCGGCAGCGGAAACTTAACTTCTCCGACGCCTCCATATTGAGCCAACCGCTGATTCGATACCCAGTCACCGTTGTTTCACAGAACCCGCATAACAAAAACCTGCAGAGCTACCCTGCCTTTAAGCTCTCATTTCTGCTCATTGTCATGACCGTTTTCCAGTGTGTCATCATGCAGCTTGTTACCAGCAGTATTTTCAGAAGAATCAATTCAAATATTACAGAGATGGATCAGATCATTGCCAACGAATTCAGCGGAAAGGTTACGATCAATTCTTCTGACGAAATCGGATTTATCGCACAGCGTTACAATACGCTGCTGGAGAAAATCGACACTTTGATCGAAGACATGATCTTAAAAGAAACCGATGCCAAAAACGCACAGATCAAGGCTCTGCAATTTCAGATGAATCCGCATTTCATCTATAATACATTGAGCATTTTTTCTGGAAATGCACGGCAGAACGGGAATTTCGAACTGGCAGATGCCATCTCTTACTTCGGGCATCTGCTGCGCTATAATATTAAGGATACCGGATTATACTCTACTGTAGAACAGGAATTAGAAAATACACGTTCACTGATCAAGGTATACTCCATGAAATTCATCGGGAAACTAGAATTGAATATCTCGATCGCCGATGATCTTCTGGAAAGAAAATTGATTAAATTTCTCTTACAGCCAATCGTAGAGAATGCTATCTTCCACGGAACCTCCGGTATCACTTCTAACATGTCTATAACGATGGAAATCTGGGAAACAGAACACGCCCTGGAGATAGCGGTCTCTGACAATGGGATCGGGATCAAGGAAGCATATTTGAAACAGATACAGAAAAACATCTTATACGGCACGCCCCTGTCGCAAACGCCAAAATCAAATTCGTCTTTTATCGGACTGCACAATGTCTACGAACGAATCCAACTGATCTACGGCGCCAATGCAAAACTTACTATTGAAAGCATTTACGGCCAGGGTACCAAAGTCTGGGTACACCTGCCGATATTTCAGGAAACCGGAGGTATGAAAAATGACGATCAACTTTTTAATCATTGATGACGAATATTATATCTGCGAAGGAATCCGTACGATGATCATGACTTTCGGGATTCCAGAACTCGGTGAGATCCGCACCTGCTACAGCGGAGAAGAAGCCTTATCGATCTGCCGGACGTTCAAGCCGCAGATTGTTCTTACCGATATCAAAATGTCAGGGATCAACGGTATAGAACTTATCAAGCTGCTGAGTAAAACGCTGTATCCTGTCCGTTTTCTGGTCCTAAGCGGATACGACGATTATGAATATGTGCGGAACGCCTTTCAAAACGGCGCCGTAGACTATCTGCTTAAGCCCGTCATTTCCGAACAGTTGAAGAAACTTATAGAAAAACAGTGCCAATTGCTGAGAACCGATTTCCGGGAAAGAATGATCTCTTTGTCACGGCATCTTTTTGCAGCGGCAATACAGCCAGAATACCGATTCTGTTCTTCCCATGCAAAAGAAATACAAACCTATCTGCCGTATAGCAATTATATGTTTTCTGTCATCGCATGTTCTAAGGATCACACGGAAACTGCCGCTTACATCATTGAACTGATCTATGATTATTGCGCATGCCATACTGCAGGCCCGTTTCTATGCTCCGACATAACAGAAAAAAAGACCGCCTTGCTTCTGAATTACCCACAGCACGCGCCTGACCTCGCTCCTCTCTGGGATATGCTTCTGAACCGTACTGAAACGTCAGATAACACAGAACTCGCAATCGGAATCAGCCGGACAGGAAACCTAGCTTCCGTCTACTCACTCTACTACGAAGCTGAAAACCGGCTCACCTTCCGGCTCTTAGAGGGATACGGGAAACTATATGCCTCAGATCCCCCGACTCCTAGCAGAAAACAGTCTGGGAAAATCAAGCAGATCATCTCTAATCTGTTAAAATCACCGGAATTGCTATACAGCAGTAATCTCTGGGATCAGCTCTGTACTCAGCTCCACAGGCTGAACATCACAGATCTGAAACATTTTTATAATTATTTTACCGGCCTTCTTCGTTCCAACCCGGCCGGCTGCGGTAATGTCGAATACATCGAACATCTTCCGTCTTTTTATGATTTTTCCAGCTATGCGGAACTAGAAGAGTTCCTGCACCGGCAATTACAGACATACGCCTCTTATTGCCCGAAAGAACTGAAAAACCAATCAAATATAGAAAACATCAAAGAATACGTTGACAAAAACTTTACAAGCCATATCACCCTAAAAGAAGTGGCGGACCTGCATTTTATCAGCGCATCCCATTTAAGCAAATTATTTCACGAAAAATATAATATGTCTTTCCAGGCATATCTGACGTTTTGCCGGATGACCTATGCTGAAAATCTGCTTCACGACCCGCTCTTGTCAATCCAGGAAATCGCCGCAATGACCGGATATGAAAATGCATTCAATTTTTCGCGTGCCTTTAAAAATTACTTCGGGATCTCACCAAGCCATCACAGAAGACAAAACTCTTAAAAGTCCGGCGTCCACAGGACAACAGATGATTCCAGCTTAATTTTTCTACACACTTTCTATGATTTTATGTAAAATCCTCCTCTTTGCTTGTTTCTTGTTTTTTTTACTGATATACTAAAACGGTACATGAAAGAATACTAACGAGAGGAGGGATTGTCCTGAAGTTTGATTTTATGAATTATGACAGCAGATTTTCCCGGGTTCTTAGCAGACTTACCGAGCTGGTCTTATTAAATTTTGTATTTATCCTGACCTGTCTTCCGATTCTTACCATTGGGGCTTCTGTCACCGCCCTCTATTCCATCACTCTGAAAATGGCCCGCAACGAAGAAGGTTATATCATTCAGGGGTATTTTAAGGACTTTGCAAAGAATTTCAAACAGGCGACCGCTTTCTGGCTGATTGAACTGCTGCTGTACTTTCAGCTCCGTGTATTATACATTGCCGCCGCTGTAAACGGAGGAGCTATGTTTCAGATATATACGGTGATCACCTGGGGGCTCGGTATTTTATACAGTCTGTATTTCTTATTCGTGTTCCCGTTGACTGCTACGTTCCAGAATACATTCCTTAACATTGCCAAGAATGCATTTGCAATGATCATCGCGCACCTTCCCTGGGTGCTCGCGGCATATCTGATCGCCGCAGTTCCCCTGGCAGTCAGCTTCGGAATCAACACTAGGATCCTTAAGTTTGCCATGCTGTTCTGGATTCTCATCGGATTTGCACTGGTTACGTTCTTTAGCTCTTTCTGCCTGAACCGAGTTTTTAAACGTTATATGGACACTGATTCATAAGCCATGAATCACAACACATTTCACATTGAAGGAGGATATTTCCTATGATCAAACAAACATTTCAAAACCCGCTGCTCTCCGGCTTCTATCCAGATCCGTCGATCTGCAGAGTCGGAGAGGATTATTACATGGTAACCTCGTCTTTCGTATATTATCCGGGTCTCCCTGTATTCCACAGCCGTGATCTGATCCACTGGGAGCAGATCGGCCACGGGATCGAACGCCCCGATCAGTTCGATTACAAGAACTGCGAGACGTCGCTTGGATTATGGGCACCCACCATACGGTATCACGAGGGAACCTTCTATATCATCAATACCTTCGTATCTGAGGGAAGAGAGGCAAGAAGGGACAACTACATCATCACAGCCAAGGATCCGGCCGGTCCCTGGAGCGATCCGGTCTTCGTAGAACATGCAGACGGCATTGATTCCAGTCTCTTCTTTGATGACGACGGTTCCATGTGGTATGCCGGCAATTATATCTGCCCGGAAGCGCTCTATGAAGGGCACCACGGCATCTATCTGTGTGAACTGGATCCCGGGACGTTCCAGTTTAAGGGGGAACGCCGTATTATATGGGACGGCAGCAAGTCCCGGAGCAAATGGATCGAGGCACCGCACATTTACAAAAAGGACGGATACTATTATCTGATGGTCGCAGAAGGAGGCACCTTCATAAACCACAGCGTAATGATGGCAAGGTGTACTGCCATTAACGGGACTTATGAGATCTGTCCAAGGAATCCTATCGTCAGTCACCGTCATCTCCCGCCGCTTTCCGATATCTCCGTTACAGGCCATGCGGATATCGTGGAGACACAGAACGGCGAATGGTGGATGGTACTGCTCGCCGTGCGTCCGTACCAGAACGATTCTTCCATATCCACCACGGAAAACTGCGGACATTTCCACTATAATCTCGGACGCGAAACCTTCATGGCTCCTGTGATCTGGGATGAAGACGGCTGGCTCAGGCTTGCCAATGAGACTGGACTGATCAATCGGGAAGAACGCCTTCCAAATCTTTCGGCAGCCTACGTGCCGCTTGCCGACCCGAATGACGATTTCGAATCGGATACCCTGGCAATGATCTGGAATACCATCCATCCGCCGGTAACGCCTTTTTACTCACTCACAGAGCGCAGAGGATTCCTACGGCTTACGCTGTGTCCAGACAGAATCTCAGAGATCACGACTCCTGCCTTCGTCGGCCGCAGGCAGCAGCATAAACTCTGTCAGGCCAAAACTGCCATGGAATTTACACCTGCCAGCCATATGGAAGAAGCCGGATTAGTCCTCATCCAGGACGACCGTTTTAACTACATATTTACCAAGGCTATAAAGAACGGGCAGACCATACTCCGTGTCGCAAAGACAGAGTCCGGGACA
Organism: uncultured Dorea sp.; assembly: GCA_947388185.1. Lineage (GTDB taxonomy): Bacteria > Bacillota > Clostridia > Lachnospirales > Lachnospiraceae > Sporofaciens. The sequence goes on from CANDQP010000064.1 coordinate 12,531, forward strand.
TATTCCATCCTCAGAGAACTGCCTGTGGAACCTGCAGAACGCATCTATCTCTCTGCCCAGTGCAACGAGACTACCTACAGTTTCTATTACGGATATTCGGAACGAGAAATGATCTGCGCCATGGACGGGCTTGATGCTGCACTCTTAAGCTCCACTGTAAACGGCGGATTTACCGGAGCTTATATGGGAATGTATGCATCCTCCAACGGAAATACAAGCGAGAATCACGCGGACTTTGACTGGTTCCATTATTTCTATTAGATAATCTCTATCTAAAGCATTACAGAAATACTGCCCAGTAGTTCCCAGGCAGCATCCCGCTCTTTCTTCTGCTCCGCGGTAAGACCGGCATAAGTAGAGAGCATGGGATGCTGCCTTGCTGCATCGTCCCTCACCGGCCCATAACTCCAATTATAGAACGTATAGAACCGGAGCCAACGCAGATGGTCTATTCTCCGGTACATATCCTCCACGGCTTTATCTGCTTTCGTCTCACAGTATCTTCGATATGCTTTCTCGGCCATATCGGCTGTTAATTCCGTAATCGTTTCATCCTCCAGAAGGATGCGGATCTTCATCAGCAGATGGTCCGCAGCCGTTATCTTGGATTCCCTGTGAAAATCATCCAGATCTTCCCAGCTAAGCGTGGGATAAGAAACCGATCTTCGGAAAATGTCATTGATCATAACGGCCGCTTTGTTCAGCGTAGTCCGCATGATCTGGTCCGGGGTATATATCTCCTCATTCGTTCCGAAATAAGACACTCCCGGCGCCTTCCGGTTACTGTGAAGATTAATAGATCCGTTCAGCTTATAGTATCTATTGAGCCGCCAGAAGATACTCCACCCCTCCGGCTCGTCATCCGTACAGATGATAATACGGTCCGCCCGCTTTAGCAGCCCATGATGTGTCTCCCAGGGTTCTTCGTGAAAGATCAGTGAATCCGTTGTCTGCGACTCTTCACCCAGGGAAAATGTCTCATGCAGATGGTTATGCATCGCAAGGAATTCTCTCGCATCTCCAAATATATGGTAAGCTACGTGCTGATCCACAGAAATGATATTGGTCAGGATCGCCCGTTCCAGAATACATCGTCCATAATTGCCGAATCCGATGATCACGATCATATTCTCATGACTGCACAGCGGCCTGGAACGCCAGTACTGCCTGGCGCAGCAGTCATAGCTGTGGAAGAAATTAATATTTCCCGACAGATGGTCCTGCCCGTTCGTTGTTCTCGCATAGACCTCCACCGGCAGCTTATGCAGATCGACGGCACGGCTGTTCACGCCGATATCATTTTCCTTCATAAGAAATATCTTACACCTTGTACCAACGTTCTTCTTACATGCAACAATTCGGGCAGGAGAGGCGCTGATAAACAGGCATGGATAATCCGGGAATTCCATCTGCTCGTCCCTCTTCTCTCCGAAAATGATCACGGAATCCGGATCCTCCTTGCAGATATTTTCAGCCAGAGTATTCGCTTCCGCACCGTAATCCGCAAAATAATACCAGTTCTTCCTGCGCTGAAAACCGAGCATCAAAAGCGGAAGACCTTCGCTTGTGACAAAGGATACGACTGCACCGAACAACGTTACCAACAGACCGGCAGACATTAAGAGAAACACTACTCCCACCGCATGGCCCAAAGGCGTTACCGGAGTCAGGTCACCGTAACCCACCGTAGTCAACGTAACCAGCGAATACCAGAAAGCATCCGTAAGTGTTCGGATCGTTGCACTGCTGCTGTGATATTCGAAGAAATACAATAACATCACCAGCCCGATATAGAGAAGCAGTAAGCCAAGAGTCATGTACAGATAGATTCTTTTCCTTCTTTTCATGGAAATCGGTCTCCTTTTTGGCATTTTCAATCATACGATATCTTCTATTGTACTTCATTTTACCCCAAAATGGAACTTTGAGAAAATATTCAGAAAACATTTACTTTAGGATATTATTTTGCTAAAATATATATCGTTATCAGTTATGACATGAGAGAAAAGGAGGAAGAAGATGTTAGAAAAACTCTTCAAATTGAAAGACAACAACACAGACGTCCGAACAGAGGTACTCGCAGGTATCACGACCTTCATGACGATGGCGTATATCCTGGCCGTGAATCCAAGCATCCTTGCAGTAGCAGGTATGGACCAGGGTGCAGTGTTCACGGCGACGGCGCTGGCATCATTAATCGGTACGCTTCTGATGGCATTTCTGGCGAATTACCCCTTCGCACTTGCACCGGGCATGGGCCTGAATGCATACTTTGCATACACGGTGGTTCTCGGCATGGGATACGAGTGGCAGGTTGCGCTCACGGCTGTATTCGTGGAAGGTATCATATTCATCATCCTGTCCCTAACGAATGTACGTGAGGCGATCTTCAACGCGATCCCGCTGAATCTTAAGGCAGCGGTCAGCGTTGGTATCGGCCTGTTTATCGCATTTATCGGACTGCAGAATGCGAATATCGTAATCGGCGGCGCAACCCTGGTAGAATTGTTCTCCATAGACGGATACAATCTTGCAAACGGTGTTGCGGCAGGCTTCAACGATGTAGGGATTACCGTTCTGCTTGCGGTCGTCGGCGTAGTCGTCACTGGAATTCTGGTCATTAAGAATATCAAAGGCAATATCTTATGGGGAATTCTGATCACATGGATCCTTGGAATCATCTGCCAGTTTGCAGGCTTGTACGTTCCGAATCCAGAGCTTGGATTCTACGGCCTTCTGCCGGATTTCAGCAATGGTTTGTCGGTGCCCAGTATCATGCCGGTCCTTGGCAAGCTCCAGTTCGGCGGAATCTTTTCCCTGAACTTTATCGTGGTGATCTTCGCGTTCTTATTTGTTGATATGTTCGATACCATCGGCACGTTGATCGGTGTGGCGTCAAAGGCTGATATGCTGGATAAGGAAGGGAAGCTCCCAAGGATCAAGGGCGCTCTTCTGGCAGACGCGGTTGCCACAACTGCAGGCGCGGTGCTTGGGACAACGACGACGACTACCTTCGTAGAGAGCGCTTCCGGTGTAACGGAAGGCGGCAAGACAGGCCTTACGTCTGTAACAACAGCTATCCTCTTCGGACTTGCCCTGTTCCTCTCTCCGATCTTCCTTGCGATCCCGTCATTTGCGACGGCGCCGGCGTTGATCGTAGTAGGCTTCTATATGCTGACCAATGTGGTCAATATTGACTTCAGCGATATATCAGAGGCTCTTCCATGCTATATCTGTATCGCGGCAATGCCGTTCTTCTACAGCATATCCGAAGGTATATCCATGGGCGTGATCTCTTATGTCGCTCTGAATCTCCTCACCGGAAAAGTTAAGGAGAAAAAGATCAGCATATTGATGTATGTACTGGCGGTACTATTTATTTTGAAATATATATTCCTGTAGCAGAAAGGTGAGGTATAGGATGAGGCCGACTAAAATAATTAAAAAAATAGAAAAAATTTTACAATGCAATTATACTGTTTTCAAAAAGGGTTCCGACCCTGAACTACTGTATGAAGCATTCCGGGCTTCCTTCGAAACCGGACGGAAAAATGGATTCTTCCCGGCAATCCTTATGCTTGACCTGTATACGGCCGGAAAGTTCGAATACATGGAGGAAAAAGGTTTTGACAAGGATTCCATTATAGCCGGCTGCAGGGACAATGGCAAAGAGATTCTGGAAGAACGCTTCGATACATTCTTTGAAGATTACGAATATGAAAGTATGGAAGACTTCATTGGCGATGAGACGGAAGGAGAGGTCGTTAATCGTTTTGTCGCCTATGTAGATATGCGCAGCAACAAACTGGAAACGGACACAGTGCTTCTGGAGATCCCTGTCAGGAATCCGTGGGAACTCGTTGGCTTCCTGTCTGCAGGCGGATGGAATGATTGTCCCCGCACAGAAGATATGATCGCTATCTGCAAATATTGGTACGAGAAATATAAGGCGGTTCCGGCTGTATTTACCCAGGATATAATAGAATTTTATGCGCCTTTCAAGCTGAACGGGCAGGACAGCCTCGAAGCGGCGAAGGAACACTACGCTTTCTGTCCTGACAGGGTCAACCAGGGGACAGAGACCTATACTCTGTCGGAACTGGCGGCAGGGCTTGAAGAGTCGGATGTGTGGTATTTCTGGTGGGATTAAGTCCTAGTACAATCCAAGCAATATAGCAATAAGCATTTTTGAATGCTTTTATTGAAAATGAAGGTGAAAATATTATGATTCTCTGTCATGCAAGCAAAGAAATCGTTGAATTTCCAGAAATACGCAAAACAAAGTATGCAAAGGATTTTTCTTGGGGATTTTATTGTACAAGTAATTTTGAGCAGGCAGTACGTTGGGCAAATAGACGAGACGGGAATCCAACTGTCAACTATTACTCATATGAGCCCATCGGGAAATTATCAATTTTAAAATTTGACGAGATGACAGATGAATGGTTAGACTTTATCGCAAGATGCAGAAGCGGTGAGACACATCATTATGATATTGTAGAAGGTCCAATGGCCGATGATACGATATGGAATTATATAAATGATTTCCTGACAGGAAGGATTAGCAGAAAACAGTTTTGGGTATTGGCAGAATTCAGATATCCAACACATCAGATAAGCTTTCACACACTGTCGGCGCTGAATTGTTTGACCTTTAAAAGGAGCGAGATTGTTTATGACCCAAAAAGAAAGAAATGATTTTTTTTATGTATGTTCATTAATCGAACATATTGCACGCCAGACCAAAAATAAGCGGGGAGTTATTGCAAAAGCATTAGGAAAAGAAGGAATTGAAAAGCAATTATATGATGCAGAAGTGAATCATTGTCTGTCTTTTGAACAAGTAAGCGACGAAATAATCGAACAATATGGAATACCTGACGGAGAATTTGATACCATTACAGACTGTAAATATACCATTCCAAGTTTTATGGATATTGGAAAATTATATAGTATTATGATTGAAGATTGTGCTAAACCAGGCAAAGAGGTAGAGGAATTAATAAAAATTTTTTCATCTTTTATCAGCGACAAAATATCAGATTTTCATACGGATGTTTATTATCAAAATCCCAGTTATCTGGAGTGTTCCTACGAAGCAGGATATTTGTTGGATTAGAATATAATAAGGCAGATATTTTCCTGCCAGGCTGCTGGAACTCTTATTCCTGCAGCCTGACGGAAAGTACCTGCCTTCTCCCTCTGCATCCGCAATCTACCTCTGTTAAAACGCCTCTTCTATCTGCCCGATCAACGCCTCTACCTCTTCCTTCTTAACCAGGAACCGTTCTTCTCCGTCAATCTCCACAGAATCAAATTCATCATCATAAGAATAATAAGACACCTGCACCTTAGGCGCATCTTCCATGTTCCTGTCAAAGACGACCGTAAGCTTGGGCTCCTCCTTCTCACCGTCTCTCTCCCCGTCAATCTCAGAATCCAGTATGATCCCGGATATTGCCTGGTACAGAGCGGCAAATTCATTCTTGTCAACCTTTTTCCTGCCAAATTTATAGGAGTCCGCCGCCGTATCCACCTGAATCTCATACTGACGATCCTCTGCCGTTATCACAATGCCCTTTAACGTATCGGCAGAGATCAGAACCGGGATCTTCAGGATGTAATCGAAGGGTTTACGGCCAAAGACCATCCTAAGGGTTTCCTCCGGCAGGACATAGACCTGATCTTCACTGCCCGCAACAGCCGCATACCGTCCGCCGCTGCCGTCTTCGTTACCTAAGATCACCTCTGCCGCCGTATCGGCATCCTCCGTACTCTGCGCCTTTGAATCATCTGCCGTATCCACATATTCCACCGTATAGCCCATATCCGAATCCGCAATCCCCGTATCGGTTCCTTCCTCAACCTTGACAGGCGTATCAAAAGCAAGACCGCACAGCTCGCCAAACATCTCGAACATGACCTCTGTATTCATAGTAACATTCTCATCATATGGATTCAGGACTTCCCAATAGTCAAAATTCATCTTATACTCGGCCGGCTCTCTCGATATATGAAGGAACTCCTCCCCGTCCTTCTTAAGAGAAACACTTCGGATCCCATTGGGAATAAACTGCGGCTTCTCTGCCTGCTTCAGCTGCTTCGGTTCTGAATCTTCGCCTTGCTGTTCTTCCTGCCCTGCGGTATCTTCCCTGACTTCTTCCAAGGCCTGCTCCTGATTCCCGCCGTCCTCATTCTTCCCGGAGCATCCGGCTGTAAAAAGAAGTATCATGCACATCACCGATACAACAATTCTTCTTCCTGTCTGTCTTACCATCCTTCTTTTTCCTTTCCTAACGTCCGTCTATTCTCTGTCAACTTCTCATTAACGAAGCGTCACCGGGATCTCCACCGTCTCTTTCCCTGTAAGCCTGCGGCTTCTCTCATCCGGCTGCGAGAATCCTACGAACAGTTTGAAGTTCTTACTGTCAATATGACGCTCTCCTTCTTCATCCACCACGCTCATGGCCCGGTTCGGCACCGTCATCTCCACCGTCTTCTCCTCCCCTGCCTTCAGGGAAATACGTTTGAACGCGCACAGATTATGATTCGGTACGGCAAGCTTAGAATCCAGATCTTTGATATAGATCTGTACCACCTCATCCGTGTCTGTCTCTCCCACATTCTTAAGAGATACTTCTACCCGGATATCCGACTCCTTCGTCACCTCGCCTAATACCTTCGCTTCCTTCACCTCAGCATCCCCGTAAGTAAGACCATAACCAAAGGGATACAGCGCCTCCTGCTCCATATAACGGTAAGTACGGTTCTTCATGGAATAATCCGTGAATTCCGGCAGGTCTTCAAGACCTTTATAGAATGTGACCGGCAGCTTGCCTGACGGCGATACATTTCCAAAGAGGATATCTGCTATCGCTCTTCCGCCTCTTGCCCCCGGATACCATGCCATCAGAACCGCATTGCAATGTTCTTCGGCGTAGTTCAGATCGATCGCGCTTCCCGCCATGAGAACAACGATGGTCGGCTTCCCTACCGCCGTTACCTTCTCGATCAGCTCTTCCTGTACCTTGGGCAGATGCAGATCCTTCTTATCGCCGGATGCATCGCTGTTTCCGGCATCTCCTTCTTCGCCCTCCAGCGTCTCATCCAGTCCCACGCATATGATCACCACATCACTGTGCTCTGCCGTAATCACCGCTTCCGAGATCCTGTCCTGGCTCCACGCAAGATTCTCCACACGGTCCTTCTCCAGATGACAGCCCTCAGAGAACAACACACGTACCTCCTCGCCCGCTTCATCCTGGATTCCCTCCAGGACCGTGATATAGCGGGAAGACGTCCCGTGATAATTACCAATCAAAGCCGCCCTGCTGTCCGCGTTCGGTCCTACGACGCCGATCGTCTTAAGCTTCGACTTGTCAAGCGGAAGCACCCCGTCATTCTTAAGAAGCACGCTTCCCTTTCTCGCCATATCAAGAGCTTCTTCCACATGCTCCTTACACTCTACCACCTCGTATGGGATCTCGTCATACTCGCTTCCGTCGAAG
>CANDQP010000065.1 GCA_947388185.1 uncultured Dorea sp.
AGAGCGACGGTGAAGAGAAAGGCTCAGAAGGATAAGGGGAAGGAGACGGATATGAGCCACAACCGGAAGAAGAGATATATCCTTGAAGAAGGCGTGCCGGTTCCGTTTCTTGAGGATCTGGGGGTCATGACGAAAGAGGGGAAGATTATCCGCTCCAAATTCGACAAATTTCGACAGATAAACCGTTTCCTGGAATTTATCGAGGATATCCTGCCGGAGCTTGCGTGTGACAGGGAGATTACCATCCTGGATTTCGGATGCGGGAAGTCTTACCTGACATTTGCCATGTATTATTATCTGCATGAGCTTCGGGGAAATGATATCCGGATCGTCGGACTGGATCTTAAGAAGGACGTGATCGAGCGCTGCAGCGAGCTTGGCAGGAAGTACGGCTATGAGAAGCTTAGCTTCCAGGTGGGGAATATTGCGGATTATGCGGAGGCAGAACGGGTGGACATGGTAGTGACCCTCCATGCGTGTGATACGGCGACGGATTATGCGCTGGCGAAAGCAGTTTCCTGGAAGGCGAAGGTTATCCTGTCGGTGCCGTGCTGCCAGCATGAGCTGAACGGGCAGATAGAGAATGAGATATTGAAGCCGGTATTCAAATACGGACTGATCAAGGAGCGCATGGCCGCGCTTGTGACGGATGCCCTGCGGGCAGAGTATCTGGAAAGCGAGGGGTATACCGCGCAAATCCTGGAATTCATTGATATGGAGCATACTCCGAAGAATATCCTGATCCGTGCGGTCAGGACAGGAAGAACGGGAGAGAATCGGGAAGCGATCCGGCGGTGTGAAGAACTACTGCATGTATCGCCGACCCTGGGACGGTTATTGGGGCAAGAAGGGGAGCAGTAGATGGATTGGAAGAAGAAGTTAAAGGATGCGGGAATTCTTGTCCTGATCTTTGTGATTGCCGTCATAGGATTCAGTCTGTACACGAACAAAGGCAATGATAATATGACGGCGGATATGGGATCGGCAACATTTCCGCAGATTTCATTTACATATAACGGATTTGTGATCAATACCCTGAGCGGTTACGCGAAAGAGATGAACATCCCCGCCATGCGCGATACGGTAACGCCGGTAACAGGCCAGAGGCTTGACGGTACGATAGAGGCTTATGATAACAAGATCGGCGATGCCCGCTATGCCGTATATTCTCTGGACGGCAGGGAGAAGCTGAAGGAAGGTAAGCTTGACCGGCAGGGAGAAGGCTTTGCGGTGGATCTTGAGGGCGTAGGGATAGCGGAAGAGAGAGTCCTGGAGCTGATCCTTTATACGGGGAAGGACCGGTCTGTGCATTTCTATACCAGAATTGCGGACGTGACGAATGTGAGTATGGCGGAAAGCCTGGATTATATACGGAATTTCCATGAGAAGGCCATGGGGAAGGTAGAAGGCGCGGGCGTAGGTGTGGCGATCGAACCGGATGAGACGATGGATAATACAGATTTCCGGCATGTGACGATCCATTCGAATTACGACCATGTATCCTGGGGTGCGCTGGAGCCGATGGTTGAGAAGGGAGAACGCTGGAATATCAAGGAGATCAGCAGTGATTCTGTCTCCGTGCAGCTAGAGTACCGCGTGCGGTGCAAGGGAGAGGAGAATGAATCGGATGTATACCAGGTCCAGGAGTTCTTCCGCGTGAATCATATCGCGGGGGCGCAGAAGACTTATCTGCTGGATTATGACCGGATGATGGAACAGATCTTCGACCCGTCGAAGCATGTGCTGAATGAACGGGGGATCGTGCTTGGAATCGTCCCGCAGAATGTGCCCTTCATGGTAAGCGGCGACGGGACGGCGGTGTCTTTCGTGGCGGCAAACGAGCTCTGGAGCTATAACCGGGATGCGGACGAGATCTCGCAGGTGTTCAGCTTTGCGGATGTGGAGAACAGCGATGTGCGCAACATGGGTTCTGACTACAGTATCAAGCTGCTTAAGATGGATAAGAAGGGGAATACAACATTTGCCGTATGCGGGTATATGAGCCGGGGCGTCCATGAAGGGGAGGTCGGCGTTGCCGTCTATTATTATGATGCCGGGAAGAACTCTGTGGAGGAGAAGGTATTTGTCTCTAGCAGCCGGTCTTATGGAAATGCGGTTCTTGAGCTTGGAAGTATGGTCTATTACAGTCTGGACAGGAATATGCTGTATGTGATGCTTGACGGGACACTGTATGAATATGATGTGAAATGGGGCATCAGCGAACCTCTGGCGGAGGGACTTAAGAATACCCAGTATGTGATATCGGGGGACGGCAGTATGGCGGCCTGGCAGGACGGCGGTGAGTTGAATGCCGCGGCACGGATCGTAATCCTGGATTTCGAGAGCGGAGACGAGCGGACGGTGGAATGCGAAGAAGGCGAATGCATCCGCCCTCTGGGATTTGTCAAGAAGGATTTTGTATACGGGATTGCCCGGACAGAGGATACGGGCAGGACTGTCTCGGGAGAGACGACGGTTCCCATGTACAAGATCGAGATCCTGAACAGTAAGAATCAGGTGGTTAAGACCTATCAGGTGGATGGACTCTATGTACTGGATGCGGTATTTGATGAGAACATGATCACACTGAACCGGGCAGTGAAGGAAGGAGCGTCCTATACAGGGACGGCGCCGGATTATATCACGAATAACGAAGAGAAGGAGAAGACGAATATCTATACGGAGGTCTATGTGACGGACCTGAAGGAGACACAGGTAAGGCTGGCCTTTGAAGACGGGATCCGTGATAAGAGTCCCAAGATATTAAGGCCTAAGCAGATCGCCGCCAACAGCCCAAAGACGGCAAGCTTCGACGAGTCTTCTGATTCCGGCAGGTTCTATGTATATGGTTATGGTGAGCTTCGGGGGATCTTCGATAAGGCCGGCGAGGCGATCCGGAGCGCGAATGAGTACCGGGGTGTTGTCGTGGATGCCAATCAGGCTTACATCTGGGCGAGGGGCAGCAAGAGGCAGCAGCATATGGTGGTAGGCAAGGAAGATGCCGCGCGGTCTATGGAGGAAAGGCTTAAGAAGAAGGACGCTCCGATCGATATTGTAAAGGAGCTGAATGACGGAAGGTGTCTGGATCTGTCGGGATGTTCGGCGGGCGATCTGTTGTACCTGCTGGATCAGAATATCCCGGTCATTGGGATGCTGGACGCGCAGAATGCGGTGATTCTGATCGGATATTATGAGAACAGTGTGACTTATATCAACGTCGAGAGCGGGGAGCAGTTGGTTGCACCGGTGGAGATGATCGATCAGATGACGTCCGGGAGCGGGAATATCTACATAGGGTAGCTTTGAGAGGGGGAAAACTATGGTTTTAAACAATTGTACCGTATGTTCGGTATATGTACCGGAGGATGGGGCTCTGAGACGAATTCGGGTAAAGTGCGCCGGGGACAGGATTACATTATTTTTGAAAAGGGAGAATGAACTGCCTGATTCGGAACGGATCAGGATAGATTTCTTCGACGGGCAGATCGGCTGCATCAAGACATACTGCGAGCTTATAGTCAGAAGGAATAATGATTCTTCTGCAGCAGAACCGTGGATTGCGGACTGTGAGATCCTGGATGTGGCTGAGATCATACAGGGACGGCGGAATCTGCGGGCTAAGATGGAGAGAGAGATTCCGATGAACTCGTTCAAACAGGGAGAGCTCAGCGGAGACATCCAGAATATCAGCACGGACGGGATATATTTTATCACCAGGACAAGATTGCGGTATGATGATACGGTTGAATTCTGCTATTCATTTGTTGAGAAGGAGTATCCGCTTAAGGCTGTTGTGCTGAGGGAAGAGGATTTCCGGGACGGGCGCTACGGCTATGGATGCCGGTTTTTGGAGCTCCCCAAAGGAGCAGAAAGAGATATCCAGCAGTACATATTCAAGCGGGAGCATGGGCAGATATGGTAAGGATAAAGATAAAGAAGAGAGATTAATGTCTCTCTTCTTTCCATTCCAGAAAATCTCCGGTATTCGCGTCGATTTCGAATTCGTATTCTTTCTGATCGTATATGATGTCACCTTCGTATTTGTAATAGCCGTCATCATAATCCAGTTCGATCTTCAGATCTTGTTCGGTTGCTCCGGGAACCCGATCTAATGCCAGCTTCGATGCCTGCTCGGAACTGATCTGCACGTCTGCCTGGGGAACTGTCCCATGATTGGAGCTGTCATGGCTGCCGGAGCCTTGCGGTTGAGGATCGGAAGATCCCTGCGGTTGAGGATCGTTGGATCCCTGCGGTTGAGGATCAGAAGATCCCTGCAATTCCTTGAAATCAGCGCTCAGGATGTCTCCGTTGGAAGCCAGGATCTCATATTCATATTCGGTAGTGTTCATAGTAAATTCTACTTCATAGATACCTTTTCCGTTATCCGTATCTTTGGAAATCCTAAGACGGGTGACATCCGACTCGGACAGGCTTGCATCCTCCAATGCAATGTCGGCGGCTTTGTCTTTCCCGATGTCTGCTATCCGTCCGCATCCTGCTAGGCTGCCGGCAATTGCTGCCAGGATCATTGCCGCCGCTGTATTCCGCTTCATGAGTTTGGCGCTGCATAATTTGTAAAATTTCATATGATAGATCACCTCTTATTCTTTCTGAATCTTTCTTTACATTCTATTATGTATATATGTAAATCATATATAGTATAACATTAAGAAGCAAAAAAATCAAAAATCAAATCTTGCTGGATATGGATTGGAATGATACAATAGCACTATCTTATTTTTCAGGAGGGAAGTACCATGAAAGTATTATTGATCAACGGAAGCCCGCATGCGCAGGGCAGTACCTATACCGCATTGCATGAGATGGAGAAGATATTTGCCGAGAATGATATTGAGACAGAGTTGATCCAGGTGGGCAATAGAGATATCAGGGGATGCGTTGCCTGCGGCGCGTGCGCCAAGACAGGGAAATGTGCGTTTGACGATCTGGTAAATGAGACCGCGAAGACCTTCGGGGAGTGCGACGGGCTGGTAGTCGGAAGTCCGGTATATTATGCTTCTGCCAATGCGACATTGATTGCATTCTTAGACAGGCTCTTTTACAGCACTCGTTTCGATAAGACGATGAAGGTGGGAGCGAGTGTGGTCTCAGCGAGAAGGGGCGGTCTGTCCGCGACATTTGACGAGCTGAACAAGTATTTTACCATCAGCGGAATGCCGGTGGCATCCGGCCAGTATTGGAACAGTATCCATGGCAATAATGCTGCGGAGGCTGCCGAGGACGGCGAGGGAATGCAGATTATGCGTACCCTGGCAAGGAACATGTCTTTCCTGATGAAGAGCATTGAGCTTGGAAAGAAGGAATACGGCCTGCCGAAGAAGGAAGAAAGAGTAGCGACGAACTTCATTCGGTAGATGAAGGAGCCTGAGTCTGGATAGAGAACATAGAAAGAAGGATAGTATATGAAGAAAAGGGTTGTGGTTGCGCTGGGACACCGCGCGCTTGGAACTACGCTGCCGGAGCAGAAGGTAGCGGTTAAGAAGACGGCCGGGGTAATTGCCGATCTGATCAAGGCGGAATACCAGGTGGCGATCACCCACAGTAATGCGCCGCAGGTGGGTATGATTCACACGGCGATGAATGAATTCGGCAAGACGCATCAGGACTATACGCCGGCGCCGATGTCGGTGTGCTCTGCTATGAGTCAGGGGTATATCGGATATGACCTGCAGAACGGTATCCGTGAAGAACTGCTGGATCGGGGCATTTACCGGACAGTCAGTACGATACTGACACAGGTGATCGTGGATCCGTATGACGAAGCGTTCTATACGCCGACGAAGATTCTGGGACGGTATATGAATGTAGAAGAAGCGAATGAGGAGCGCAAGAAGGGTAATTATATAGTAGAAGAGCCGGGCAAGGGTTACAGGCGGATCGTATCTGCCCCGAATCCTGTACGCATTGTGGAGATCGATGCGGTCCGTGCGCTCCTGGATGCGGATCAGATCGTGGTCGCCTGCGGCGGCGGCGGAATCCCGGTGCTTGAACAGGATCATCATCTTCGGGGAGCAAGCGCGGTGATCGAGAAGGATCTGGCGGCAGGCCGGATGGCGGAAGAGATCAACGCAGATGAGCTGATCATCCTTACCAGTGTGGAGAAGGTGAAGATCAACATGGGCAGGCCGCAGGAAGAGGAGCTTGGCGAGATCAATCTTGGGCAGGCGAAGCAATATATGGAAGAGGGACATTTTGGGGAGTATAATATGCTTCCGAAGTTCAGCGCATCGGTATCCTTTATCGAGAAGGGCGAGGGCAGAAGCGCGCTGATCACATCATTTGATAAGCTGAACGACGCGCTGAAAGGCAGAACGGGAACCTGGATCCGCTAGAGATGTTTTATGGAATCGGATATTTTGTACCGGAATCATTGATTTGCCGGATCCGGCTGAATAGCTGCGGCATAAATGGGAATACTGCAAATGATTCTATAATGCAAGGAGGAAGAGCCCATGAAAGCCAGAGTGAATGACGGATGTATCTCATGCGGAGCGTGCGTGGCCGCCTGCCCGGAAGTATTTCGGTTTAATGACGACGGTATTGCGGAGGCATACGCAGATGTGGCGCCTGAGTATGAGAGTACGGCGACAGAGGCGAGGGACGACTGTCCGGTCTCTGTAATTGATATCGAAGGGTAGGCATACCGCTCTTTTGAACAGGCTGTGCCTGGCACAAATAAGTGAAACCCGCGTATACTATGAGTAGATAGTATATGCGGGTTTTCTTGCATGTGTTTCTTTTAGAGAGAAAGGATGTTCCCTGAGAGTTTAGAACAGGAAAGTGTGGAGAGAATATGAGGTTGTGCGAGCTGGAGAATAAGGAGGTCATTAACGCCTGTGATTGTAAGAAGCTGGGATATGTGGTAGACCTGATCATTGATGAGTGCAGCGGATGCATTGAAGCAATGGTGATTCCCAAGGCTGGGAAGTTATGCGGATTTTTCTGCGACGGATCGGAGTATATCATACCCTACAAATGCATCAAGAAGATAGGGGCGGATATTATACTGGTGGAAATACATGAAGAGTAGATACGGGGGGAACGGGTATAGTTAAGCAAAACGTAGCGGTAATAGTGTGGATTTACTAGATAATTCTATCCGGTTTGGGGAAAGGTATATCATAAGACGGCGTTATATGTTATGATGCTTCCAAAGAGGAAAGGAGAAGACAATGCAGATAAAGGGGCTGTTCGGAATCACGCCGATCAATGAGCCGGTCACAGAACCGATGTGGAGCATCATGAATGTCACTAAGCGGTATCCGGCGGCGGATCCGGCGATGGCAGAGGGGACTGCGCCGAATACACTGGAATTCCTGAGGGGATTCTATACGGATGCGTATGAGCGGATTCGGAAGCATGCGGACAAGGCTTGTTATGTGGTATTTCATGATGCGTTCCAGCTTCACGCGTGGAAAGATTTCCTGACGCAGCCGAAGTTTGAAAATATTATTCTGGACACGCATCAATATCTGATGATGGCGGAGATGGACGGCTGTGAACAGAGCGTGGAGGGCTATAAGCAATATATTGAAGAGCATTATGCCAGGGAGATTGCCGAGGTACAGGAGTATGCGGACGTGATAGTCGGCGAGTGGTGCATGTTCAACAGCTATGCGGCCGGTGTGGATACCAAGGGCGGACAGTCGGCGTTAAACGGAATGGACTTCTCTGAGAATGCGGAGATATTTACCCCGGAAGAGAAGAAGAAGATCTACAGAGAGATCACGGGAGCCCAGCTTGACGCCTGGAGGAAGGGGAGCGGATACTTCTACTGGAGCTATAAGCTGCTCTTAGATACGGTCAATGAGCCGAACTGGATCGGCTGGGATGCCTGGGATCTGGGGAAATGTGTGGATCAGGGATGGTTTCCAGAAGTGTGAAGAGACCGTAACAGATGCAAGAGGAGGAGAGATATGATAAAGAACCCGATATTGCCGGGATTTAACCCGGATCCGTGTATTTGCAGAAAGGGAGATGATTATTATCTTGCGGTGTCGACGTTCGAGTGGTTCCCGGGAATCCCGGTGTATCATTCGAAGGATCTGAAGAACTGGGAGCTCTATACTCATGTGTTAACTGATGATGAGGAAGTAGATCTAAAGAAGCTTCCAAGTGCAAAAGGAATCTGGGCACCGTGTCTGACTTACTGTGAGGAAGAAGATCTGTTTTATGTGGTGTATGGAGTAATGAACTCTATGAATGCCAGATATTTTGACGTGGATAATTATGTGATCACGGCGCGGGATATCCGCGGGCCGTGGAGCCGTCCGGTATACATACATTCCTCGGGGTTTGATGCGTCCATGTTCCATGACAGCGACGGCAGGAAATATGTGGTATCTCTGGAGTGGGAGACAAGGGAAGGCTATGAGAAGCCGGGGGCGATCTGCATGGTGGAGTATGACCCGGCAGCGCAGGCGATCGTCGGTTATCCGAAGAAGATGTGGCGGGGAGGTACGGACCGGGGATGTATCGAGGCCCCGCATCTGACGAAGAGGGACGGATATTATTACATCATGTGCGCTGAGGGCGGTACCGGTTATAATCATTGTGTTACCATGGGAAGGTCGGCACAGGTATGGGGGCCTTACGAGAAGGATCCGAAGAATCCGATCGTGACCAGTGTCCCGGGGGAATCCTATGAAAGGCACGATCCGGATCATTTAAAACCCAGATATTACAATCCAGAATCCATCCTTCAGAAGTCCGGGCACGGAAGCTATGTAGAATTGCCGAATAAGGAAGTATATCTGGTGCATCTTAGTGCAAGACCTTTTGTGCCGGAGCTTAGATGTACCTTGGGCCGGGAGACGGCGATTCAGAAGATGATGTGGACTGAGGACGGCTGGCTTCGCATGGCGGACGGAAGCAATCTTGCGAAAGCGGAAGTGCCGGAAACATCTCTGCCGGAAGTGCCTGTGTCTGAGATACCGGATTTTGATGATTTTGACGGAGAGGAACTTGGGAATTATTATTATGCCCCGCGTATGATGCCGCAGCGGTTTGCTGATGTATCGGCAAGGCCGGGATATGTGCGCATCCGCGGACAGGAATCCAGGACTTCTCTTAACAAGGTCAGCATCCTTGCAAGGAAGCTGACCAGTGTGTATGCCAGGATCACCGCTAAGATGGAATTCACGCCTGAGGTTCACCAGCACAGCGCCGGACTGATCCTCTACTATGACAATATGAACTATATCAATTTGCGGAAATATTACAGCGAGACGCTGGGACAGAGCGCGCTGTCTGTAATCTGTCTGGAGAACGGAGAAAAGACGGAATTCCTGAATACAAGGATCCCGGTGGAAGATAAGCCGGTCTATCTGCGGCTGTATATCGAAGGACGGAACTCTTGGTTCGAATGGAGCTATGACAACGAGAAGTATGAGAAGATCGGGCGCGTCTTCGATACCACCAAATTCTCGGACGAGTATTGCCGGTATGGGGAGTTCACGGGGACGATGGTAGGGCTCACATGCGCGGACCGTGTGAAGCATGAGCATTATGCGGATTTTGATTTCTTTGAGTATATTGCGGATGAGACAAGAGACGTGAATTAGAGGCTTTACACTGCCGATTCTTATTGGTATAATATTAGAAACGGTGTATCGGAAAGCGGGAGTAGCGGAAGTATGAAACAACAATTTGACAATCATGATGAGCGCATCAGATATTATGAATTGATGCTGGAACGGGATCTGGAGGGGATTTTGTATTTTCCGCTCCCGGAAGGTTACAGGTATGTATTCTATCAGGACGGTGACAGAGATCACTGGATCGATATTGAAAAGTCTGCGAAGGAATTTACATCTTATGAGCAGGGATTAGAGTCGTGGAACAAGTATTATGGAGGCAGGGAAAGTACTCTGACAAACCGGATGGTTTTTATAGAAGATGCAGAAGGCAGGAAGGCTGCGACTGCCACGGCATATTATGATGTGCGTAAGATCGACCGGTCAGGTGACGGATGGCTTCACTGGGTTGCGGTCAGAAGAGAATACCAGGGGCAGGGTCTGGCAAAGCCATTGATCACACATGTCCTGGATATTATGCGCAAGCTTGGCTACACACACGCAAAGATTCCGACCCAGACCACCACATGGCTTGCATGTAAGATATATTTGGATCTTGGTTTTCGGCCGATTCCGCAAAATGCGGTTCACAGCCGGGACGGATGGAGGATTGTGAAGGCGCTGACGAACCATGCTGCGCTTGACATGTTTGACGCTGCAAAAGCCGACGAGATAATAAGAGATTAGACAATGCCAGAAGAAAGGAAACGATGCAAATGAAGTGTCCATATTGTAATCAGTTAGATACCCGGGTAATTGATTCCAGACCTGCGGAGGACGGCAATTCCATCCGCCGCCGCCGTTCCTGCGATGCGTGCGGCAAGAGGTTTACGACCTATGAGAAGGTGGAGACGATTCCGCTGATCATTATTAAGAAGGACAATAACCGTGAGCAGTATGACAGAGGGAAGATCGAGAACGGAATCTTGAGCGCCTGTTATAAGCGTCCTGTGCCTGCGGTGGATATCCAGCGCGTGATCGATAGGGTAGAGATGCGGATCTTTAGCTTAGAGGTCAAGGAAGTGCCAAGCAGCAGGGTTGGAGAGATCGTAATGGAAGAATTGAAGGAATTGGACGAGGTTGCGTATGTAAGATTTGCATCGGTGTACCGTGAGTTCAAGGATGTGAATACTTTTATGGACGAGTTGAAGAAGATCTTGAAGTAAGAAACTGTTAAAGAATTAATCTTTTGGCTGAATTGTTACCTTTTGGTAATATTTTGGTAATATATTTGTTAAAAAAAGATTTACGAAGTTATAGATGTAGTGATAGAATAGAGGGAAGGAGCAAAGATGAGTTGTTTGCTTCTTCCTTTTTAGATGTTATTTATCAGAAGATTTGACAGGATGGTTGATGCTATAGAGAAAATATAACGATTAGATTGGGTGAGATATATGAGAACTTACAAATTGACCATTACTTATGATGGCAGCAGATATCAGGGATGGCAGCGGCAGGTAACGACGGATAATACGATTCAGTTTATTATGGAATGGAGTATCGGGAAGCTGGTAGGTTACCGTGTACATGTGGACGGTTCCGGCCGGACAGACGCCGGAGTCCACGCCCGCGGGCAGGTGGCGAGCGTGAAGCTCTCGAAGCTGTATGATCCGCAGGAATTCAGGGAATCCTTGAACCGCTATCTTCCTGAGGATATCCGGGTGGTGAAGGTGGAGCTTATGAGGAACAGCTTCCATGCCCGCAAGAGCGCTAAGGGTAAGAAATATGAGTATTATATCGACTGCCGGGAGAAGCCAGATGTATTTTCACGCAGATATTGTTATCATTATCCGGAGAAGCTTGATATCGAGGCAATGCGGAATGCAACGAGGTATCTGATCGGACCGAAGAATTTTATCAGCTTTACGGACGATAAGGACTGTAAGGATTCGGTCCGGCGTATTACCAATATCAAGATCGTAAGCAGCGGGGATAAGGTAAGGATCACCTATTACGGGACAGGCTTCCTATACCATATGGTGCGTATTCTCACGGGGACCCTGCTGGAGATCGGAACCGGCAAGAGGGAAGCTTCGAAGCTTCCGGTCGTGATCGCAGCGGAGGATCGGAGTCTTGCAGGATTCCTTGCACCGGCAAGGGGGCTGTTTTTGAGGAAAGTATATTATTAGTACAGCATTGTGCAATTAACAGTGAATTCTGTACAAGGGAGGGAAATAAATGAAATTTGTATCCTGTACAAGGGAGGGAAATAAATGAAATTTGTATCATGGAATGTTAATGGAATCCGGGCGTGTGTACAGAAGGGGTTCATGGAATTTTTTAAAGAGGCGGATGCTGATATCTTCTGCATTCAGGAGACGAAGATGCAGGAGGGACAGCTTGAACTTGAGACGCCGGGATACCATCAGTATTGGAACTATGCTCAGAAGAAGGGGTATTCAGGAACGGCGGTATTTACAAAGGAAGAGCCGTTGTCCGTGGCGAACGGAATCGGGATCCCGGAACACGATCAGGAAGGGCGCGTGATCACGCTGGAATTCGAAGATTATTACTTTATTACGGTATATACTCCGAATTCTCAGAACGAGCTGGCAAGACTCTCCTACCGGATGCAGTGGGAAGAGGATTTCCTTTCGTACCTGAAGAAGTTAGAGGAGAAGAAGCCTGTGGTATTCTGCGGAGATCTGAATGTGGCGCATAAGGAGATCGATCTTAAGAATCCGAAGACGAACCGTAAGAATGCCGGATTTACGGATGAAGAGAGAGGGAAGTTTACAGAACTTCTTGACAATGGCTTTATAGATACGTTCCGGTACTTTTACCCGGACGCGGAAGGGATCTATTCCTGGTGGTCTTATCGTTTCAGCGCCAGAGCCAAGAACGCGGGGTGGCGCATTGATTACTTCTGTGTGTCGGAGGGATTGCGGGACAGGCTTTCCGATGCGCAGATCATGACAGAGGTAATGGGATCGGATCATTGCCCGGTGGTGCTTAAGATGGATTAGATTGTGAGACGGGGGATATCTACAGATATCCCCCGTCTACCCCGATGATCTGTCCGGTCATATATTCAGGGGCATTAGCGGTGTCCCACACGATCCGGGCGATCTCATCGGGTGTCCCGTATCTGCCTGCCGGTATGGCGTCTTCCAGTTCTTTTCGTTCTTCGGCAGATAACTGCCGGTTCATTTCGGTGTCGATCACCCCGCATGCGATGGCGTTGACCTGGATATTGCTTGGGGCCAGTTCTTTGGCGAGAGCCCTGGTAAGTCCGTTGACGCCGGATTTGGAGGCGGAGTATGCCGCTTCGCAGGAGGCCCCGGAGGTTCCCCACATAGAAGAGATATTGATGATCCGGCCGCTTTTCCTGGATATCATCGGCGGGATCGCGGCACGGCAGCAATAGAAGACGGAGGACAGGTTCGTATCGATTACCTGCCGCCAATTTTCATCGCTCATATCAATCAAAAGCCCGATGTACGAGATCCCTGCGTTATTGACCAGTACGTCCAAATGGCCGCAGGTCTGATGGATGTCCGCGAACATCCGTGCAACGTCGGCAGCATTCCC
This sequence comes from uncultured Dorea sp., assembly GCA_947388185.1. Taxonomy (GTDB): domain Bacteria; phylum Bacillota; class Clostridia; order Lachnospirales; family Lachnospiraceae; genus Sporofaciens. Next base: position 13,128 of record CANDQP010000065.1, read on the forward strand.
GGCATCTCCGGCGGCGATACTGCACGGCGTATGATAATTATTCTCAATATAGTCTTTAACAGCCGTCAATTCGGCGACGGAGGTACGGCAGTTCAGAAATACATGATAACCTTCGGAGGCGAATTTTACGGCAATACTTCGGCCGATTCCTCTGGATGCTCCTGTAACCAGTATTGTTTTTCTGTGCATATGATCTTGATAATCTCCCTTTATAGAATGTTTATAAATTATCTATTAAATTAGCTTCTCATGGTGCCATTATACCCCGGAATTCTTGCCAATTAAAGTCCCAAGTGCTATGATTTACATATTATTTTTAGATATATGGGTTATTGACCCAATATCTTCTCATAGAAAGAGGGCCTCCGTATGTTATCAAAATTCAGTGTTAACAAACCTTATACCGTTGTAGTAGGCGTAGTGCTTATTATTATTCTGGGTGTCGTATCATTCGGCAATATGACGGTAGATCTCCTGCCAAGCATGAATCTTCCGTATGCGATCGTCACGACGTCATACATAGGCGCAAGCCCGGAAGAAGTGGAAGAGATCGTAACCAAGCCGGTGGAACAGATTATGGCTACGGTCAGTAATATCAAGTCGATTCAGTCTGTCTCGAATGAGAATTCGTCCACGGTAGCTCTGGAGTTCGATCAGACGGCGAATATGGATTCCGTTACCATCGAGATGCGGGAGAGTCTGGACCAGATCAGGGGCTATTGGCCGGATGAAGTGTCGAATCCTATCATTATGAAATTGAATCCTGATATGATGCCGGTACTGGTTGCGGCAGTCAGCGCCGAGGGAGAGGATGCGGTCTCTGCAAGCAAGGTGATAAATGAACAGGTCATCCCGGAGATCGAGAGTGTGGAAGGCGTAGCTTCGGTCACTGTGACGGGAAGTATCGAAGAGGCGGTAGAGATCACGGTCAATGAACAGAAGGTTACGGAGTTAAATGACGAGATCAAGGCCAAGCTGGAGGCGAAGGTCAGCGAAGCTAAAAGTGCGCTGGATGAAGCGAAGGCGCAGGTGGAGAGCGGGAAGGCAGCCCTGGAAGCCGGCAAGGCGCAGGCTTCGTCAGGACTTGCGCAGGCAGAATCGCAGCTCTCCATGAAAGGAGAAGAGATCAAGCAGGCGCAGCTTGAGATTACGGAGAAGATGGCGGAGTTAAGCGTGGCGGACGCGCAGCTTCAGCAGAACCTTGCTCTGCTTCAGACCGGGAAGGTGCAGGCTCAGGCACAGCTTACACAACTGGAGACGTCGAGAGCTGCCTATGAACAGATAAAGGGGATGCTTGAGGCGCCGGATCTGGAGATATCAGCGGAACAGAGGGCAGAATTAGAAGCACAGCTTGCTCAGCTGGAACCAGTTGCCGGCGACCAGGTCTATGGACCGGCACATGAGACGCTTAAGGCGGCCGTATCGCAGTTAGAGCAGCAGGAAGCCGCCCTGAGGGCAGGGCAGAGCCAGCTCACCGCCGGAAAGAGTCAGTTGGAGGCTATGCAGCAGCAGATCAATGAGGGCGCCATGACTCTTGCGCAGGCAAGAGGACAGCTTGCATCGTCACAGTTAGAAGCTGCAGTAGGTATCGGGGAAGGGACGGCCGAGCTTGCCGCGGGCCAGTCGGCGATCCAGATGCAGGAGGCGCAGATGGAATCGGCCATGAACGATGCGTCTGCGCAGGCGGATATGGAGAATATGCTGACAGCGGATATGGTGAAGACCATTCTGGCGGCGGAGAATTTCAGTATGCCGGCCGGGTATGTGAAGGAGGACGGAATCGATTATCTGGTGCGTGTCGGCGATAAGTTCAGGAATATCGGGGAATTGAAGGATCTGGTGCTGATCGATATGGAAGGGATCGATCCTGTGAAGCTTGCGGATGTGGCAGGCGTGGAACTGGTGAACAATGCGGATGAGACCTATGCCAGGATCAACGGCGATGCAGGTGTGATGCTGATGATCCAGAAGCAGACCGGGTATTCTACCGGGGATGTGAGCGACCGTGTGCTTGACAGACTCTCGCAGGTGAAGAAGGAGAATAAGGAAATCGATACGGTTATCCTGATGGATCAGGGGGTTTACATAGATCTGATCGTGAATTCGGTCCTGCAGAATTTGGTTTATGGTGCGGTGCTTGCGGTCATCATCCTGCTGATCTTCTTAAAGAGCATACGGCCGACCTTTGTCATTGCGTGCTCTATTCCGATCAGTATCATGACTGCTCTGGTAGCCATGTATTTTTCAGGCGTTACCCTGAATATCATCTCGCTGTCAGGTCTTGCGCTCGGAGTCGGGATGCTGGTGGACAACTCCATTGTAGTTATTGAAAATATATACCGAATGCGCAATGAAGAAGGGGCGCCGGCGAAGAAGGCGGCGATCGAAGGGGCAAGACAGGTGGGCGGAGCGATCGCGGCGTCTACGCTTACAACCGTCTGCGTATTCCTGCCGATCGTATTTACATCGGGCGTCACAAGGCAGCTTTTTGTGGATATGGGATTGACGATCGCATACTCTCTGCTTGCCAGCCTTGCGGTTGCGCTGACGCTGGTTCCGATGATGTCGGCAGGATTGCTTAAGAAGACAGAGAATAAAGAGTCTAAATTATTTGTCCGTATTAAGGAGGAGTACAGCAAGGTACTGCGTATAGCCCTGGCGCATAAGCTTCTGGTGCTTGCGGGGGCGCTGGTCTTATTCGCGGGAAGTATCGCGCTGGAGCTGACCCGGGGGACGCAGTTTATGCCGGATATGGAGAGTACGCAGATCAGCATGACGTTCGAGACGGAGAAAGGAACCAGTTTTGAGGACACGGTGAAGGCTGCTGACGAAGTGACGGAGAAGGTCGGAGCGATCAAAGATATCGAGGATGTGGGCGCCCTGATGTCTTCTGCGGCTATGATGGGAGGGCAGGCGGATGAGAACAGCATTTCCTTCTATGCGACTACCAAAGAGAATCCGTCTATGACGAACATGCAGCTTAAAAAAGAGATCGAGAAGGTGACGGAAGATATCGGCGGAGAGCTGACGGTCGATATGTCCAATATGGATATGAGCGCCCTTGGCAGCAGCGGGATCAATATCCAGATCAAGGGAAAAGACCTTGATAAGCTTCAGGAAATCGCAGGAGATATTAAGAAGATCGTAGAAGATACCAAAGGCACGCAGAACGTGACGGACGGAACGGAGGATAACAAGGAAGAACTTAAGATTGCGGTCGATAAGACGAAGGCGACGTCGCACGGCCTTACGGTAGCCCAGGTATACCAGGAACTTCATGGGAAGCTCTCAGAGGCCCAGAAATCAACGGTCCTGTCGACGGATACCCATGAATATGACGTGTATGTACTGGATGACGCCAATGAAAGCATGACCCGCCAGGATGTGCGCGAGCTGACGGTTACGGCGCAGAAGCAGGACGGAACCACAGAGGAGGTTAAGCTTGCGGATATCGCTTCTTTTGAGGACGCTTCAGGACTGCGCGCCATCAGCAGGAAGGACCAGAGCCGTTACATGTCGGTATCGGCAGAGATCAAGGATGGAGATAATATCGGACTGGTAAGTAACCGGGTGAAGAAGGCGCTTGGGTCCTACAGCGCGCCGGAAGGATATGAGATCAAGATGGCAGGCGAGGATGAGACGATCATGGAAGCGATGGCGGAGCTGTTCAAGATGCTTGCTCTGGCGCTGGTGTTTATGTATCTGATCATGGTGGCGCAATTCCAGTCTATGCGCTCGCCGTTTATCGTAATGTTTACCGTGCCTCTTGCATTTACCGGAGGGCTGCTTGCACTCTATATTGCAGGTATGCCCGTCAGCGTCATCGCGATGATCGGGTTTGTCATGCTGTCAGGTATTATTGTAAATAACGGTATTGTGTTCATTGATTATGCGAATCAGTTGATTGAAGTGGGGATGGAACAGAAGGAAGCTCTTGTGGAAGCCGGAGTGACGAGACTTAGGCCGATCATCATGACGGCGCTCACGACGATCCTTGGACTTTCCACCATGGCGCTGGGGCTGGGCATGGGTGCGGATATGGTTCAGCCGATGGCAATCGTAACAATTGGGGGATTGATATACGGAACTATATTGACTTTGGTCGTCGTTCCTTGTATATTTAACTTATTCCATAAAAAGGAAAAGGCGCGACTTCGTGAAGGTATAGAGGAGGAAGAGAACCCGTTAGATGAGCAGTGATGTTAAGAGAGGTAAGAGTATGATTGACAGAGCGGTCGAATTCGCATTTAAGGCACACGAAGGACAATTCAGGAAAGGTACGGGGCGTCCGTATATCGTTCATCCTGTAGAGGTGAAGGACATTGTATCGACGATGACAGGGGATGTGGAGGTGATCAGTGCGGCGGTGCTCCATGATACGATCGAGGACTGTGAAGGGGTAACGCAGAGGATACTGGCGCAGGAATTTTCCGAGAGGGTAGCAAGGATCGTGGCGCAGGAGAGTGAAGACAAGTCACGGTCCTGGATAGACAGGAAGAAGAGTACGATCGAGCATTTGCGGAATGCGCCCAGAGAGGTGCAGATCGTCGGGCTTGCGGACAAGCTGTCGAACATTCGGGATATTGACCGCGATTATCCGGTCGTGGGCGAGGAATTATGGAACAGGTTCCGTATGAAGGACAAGCGCATTATCGGATGGTATTATAAGGGCGTGCGGGATGTATTGCGAGAGGGGTTCGGCGGATTAGACGCCTACGAAGAATACTGCAGGCTGATTGAGAAGAATTTTGGGGGAATAGAACGGAAATGATGTGATATGATTATCAGTGCAAGCAGAAGAACGGATATTCCGGCCTTATACCCGGAATGGTTTGTGAATCGTCTGAAAGCCGGAGAGGTGCTGGTTCCCAATCCATACAACCGCAAGAAGGTCAAGAAGATCTTCCTGTCGCCTGAGACGGTGGACTGCATCGTGTTCTGGACCAAGAACCCGGAGCCGATGCTTCCGTACCTGAAGGAGATCAGGGAGATGGGATATGAATACTATTTCCAGATGACGATTACAGATTATGATGAGGATATGGAGCTGAACCTGCCGGGTACGGCAGAGTCGATGGCGACCTTTTTGCTGATGAGCGAAAGGATAGGAAAGGAACGGATGGACTGGCGGTTCGATCCGATCATTCTTACGGAGAAATATTCCATATCTTATCATCTGGAGCGGTTTGAGATGATGTGCAATTGGCTGCATGACGCAACGACCAGATGTATCATCAGCTTTGTGGATGCCTATAAGGACTGTCCGTTCCGGGAATTGAAGGAAGAAGAGATCATCGAATTAGCAGGCGGGCTTGGGAAGATTGCCCGGAGATATCGGCTGCCGTTATTTACCTGCGCAGAGAAGGTGAATCTTGAGAGATTCGGAATCGGACACAGTGCGTGCATTGATAAGAAGAAGATAGGCAGCCTGACCGGATACAGGCTGGATCTCAAGAAGGACACAGGGCAACGTAAGGAGTGCAGGTGCGTGCAGAGTGTGGATATCGGCATGTACCATACTTGTATCCATGGCTGCCGGTATTGCTATGCGTCTGGAAGCCCTGAGAATGCCAGGAACAAGTATCAGCAGCATGATCCGGATTCTCCGATGCTTGTGGGGAATCTTAAGGGAGACGAGGTTGTGACGGAGCGCGCTTCGGTTACCGGCAGAGACATGCAGATCTCTCTGTTTGATCTGCCGGGGATGTATACGGGATTTTAACAGTGCAGGAACAGGACGGGGAACATACCGTACAGAGGGTGTTTTCCGGCTGTTTTTGCACTGTTTTTAGCTGTTGAGTAATTGACAAAATAATGGCAAAGTGGTATATTCGTACTATAGTCTAAACTATGGTCTAATTTGTTCTGAATATCTTGCTGAGATATAAGATTATCTGAATAAGGCCGGAAAAGGAATATGAGATGAAAAATATTACGAATATTCAGAAGTTTTCCATTCACGACGGAGACGGGATCCGCACGTCCGTATTTTTTAAAGGATGCCCCTTGAAGTGTGAGTGGTGCCACAACCCGGAGACGCAGAGATACGAAAGGGAGATGCAGTTCGACCCGGGCAAATGCACGGGCTGCGGCGCTTGTGTGAAGGCTTGCCCAAGCCAGGCGCTTACTATGAAGGATGGAAGGCCTGTGCTTGATAAGGAAGCCTGCACGCTGTGCGGAAGATGTGAGAATTACTGTCCTGCCGGGATCAGGGAGATCGTTGGGCGGGAGTATACGGTGAAGGAGCTTGTGAAGGAGCTCATGAAGGATCAGATCTTCTATGAGGATTCCGGCGGCGGGGTGACGCTGTCCGGCGGAGAAGTCATGACCATGGATATGGATTATATCCTGGCGGTTGCGAGAGAGTTAAAGCGTCAGGATATTACGCTTACTATTGATACCTGCGGATATGTTCAGTATGAGAGATTACAGGCGCTGCTTCCTTACGTGAATACATTTTTATACGACGTGAAGGTGATGGATCCTGAGCTTCATAAGAAGTACATAGGAGCAGACAATAAGCTGATCCTTGAGAATCTGGTCCGCCTTGCCAGGGACGGGGCAAGGATCTATATTCGGATTCCTACGATCAAGGAAGTGAACG
>CANDQP010000066.1 GCA_947388185.1 uncultured Dorea sp.
TTTGACTTTAGCCAAAATCCCTATGTCAAATCCTTTTGACATAGGGATTTATCTATTTTTATTATAATCCTACCTATCTTTTATGGGAATACTGTTTTTTGGAAAAGGCAGGTCCAATGCTTTTGAGTGACCAAATATGTTAAAGTGAGGTATGCCTGTGAGAAGCAGGTGTAAAACAGCAGCCTGCAACATGAAATAGAATAATTGAAAATGCGGCTTGAGACAAATCTGATAATTTGCTATAGTATAAAAAGTAATAGTTGGATAAACAATTAAAATCAAGGTTTGGAGGAAAGTGGCATAATGTGTAAGAAAAATCTTAGTGAAACAGAAGAAAAAACGATAAATCATTTTAGATACTATTTTAATAATAAGAAGAGCTTTGCATTGATCGGTGAATATGTAGTTGTTGAGTTATCGGATGAAAATTCTGGAGATATAGAAAAGCTTGAACAGGAAACATTAGAAAATATTTCGCAGGTACTTGATTATCCGCCGGATTTCTGTACATATGTTATGGATGATATGTTTGGTTTAATAAGCATGAACTTTGGAATATATGGTGTTACTCCAGAGCCGTTATCTGATGAAGAGATAGAGACAGGCAAAATGAACATTGCTGCAGCTCTTGCTGTGAGAAGTTTATGTCTGGAAGCATGTGAAAATGGCAAGATTATTACAATAGTCAAACAAGAAGAAAATGTTGAATGTTTGTCTTGAGCAGTGCAGAGCGGAATGGATATGGCATAGAACTTGCATAATGGAATTTAGAAGGAAAGGTTTGAATGTGAAGAGAAAAATCATTTCATTTGACAGGGAGTGTGAAATATATGGTAAAAGAAAGCTTAAAGAATTTTTGTAAATATAGCGCGTCAGATGAAGAATTGTTTATGTATATTCGCACAAATGCAGGAGAATGGAATGAAGAATCATTTGTTAAAATGAAAGAGTTGGTTCGAGAAGTGATAAAAGATTATGAGAATGAAGATTGCTATCCCAAAATATTCATAAATTATTTTGTCTTAAACATACCGTCCATTATCAATATATTATCCAATTTTAAAGGATGTACAGATGAGGAATTGCGTAAGGGGTATACGGAAGAATCTTATTTGAGTATGATTGCTGAAAGGATAAAAGAATTAAAAAAACTTAAATTGGAGTTTCAGAATTCTCTATGGTCATAATAAATTACGGAAATCTGGAAAATGAATTGACATCTGCAGCATGGAACAATTATTATTCCAAAATCGACACATACAGAATATATTCAGGCGAATGCAGACTGTTTTGATTTTTAGAGTATCGAACTGTGTGTTTTGTAAAAGGGGCGACCAGAAAGGAAATGAATATGAAAACGAGGATAGGGTTGGTTGGAGCAGGATGGAGGGCTCAGGGTTATCTAAAGGTGATTGGAAAATTGGGAAATCGTATGGAAGTATCGGGAATTTATGTCCGTTCCAGAGAACGTGCCGCACAGATGGAGCCGACATATCCGCGGAAAGTGGATTGGAATCTACATACATTTCTGGAACGGGAGCATGATTTTGTGATGCTGTTGGTCCCCAGAGAATGTGCGCTTTTTTATCTGGAAAAATTGTTGGAAAGAGGAATTCCAGTTTTGATGGAAACTCCGCCTGGTGACGGTATAGAGCAGCTTAGGCAATGCTATGCGCTGAAACGACAATATCATGGCAGGATTCAGGTAGCAGAACAGTACTTTCTTCAACCCTATCACTCTGCGGTACAAAATGTATTGGTCCGGGGAATGATAGGAGAAGTAAGCAATATGACGATCTCCATGATGCATGACTATCATGGTATCAGTATAATGCGGAAAATTCTGAGCAGTGGATTTCAAAAATGCAAAATCTTTGGTAAAGCTTATAATTTTCCGGTATTTCGGCATTGTGGCAGAGAAGGACTCGATATGTTGAAGGGAGAGGTTGTCAGTGACAAGCGTAAGCGGGCAGATTTTGTATTTGAGAATGGAAAGGCAGGATTTTTTGATTTTTCAGGGGAACAGTATTTTAACTATTTTCGGACACGGCATATAAATGTACAAGGAGAGTGCGGAGAGATCTATGATACCCGTCTTGTGATAAAAGGAGATGGCGATTTCCCATTAAGCGGTGAGATAATAAGGGATGAATTAGGACAGTATTCTAATTTGGAAGGCTGTGGTTTGCGCAGGTTAACATGGAATGGAAGAACATTATATGAGAACCTTTACTATAGAGAGGCATATCTGTCAGATGATGAGATCGCAATGGCCGGGATCCTGGACGGTATGATGTGTTATGTACGAACTGGGAAGGAGGTATATCCTCTGGAGGAAGCACTGCAGGATACTTATCTGTATCTGATGATGGACCGGGCAATTGAGAGCGGCGAAGAGGTAGAGGCATGTGCAGCCGATTGGAATGTTGATCGATGAAGGAACTTCTTGACCTGTCCCTGGATGACAGGATCGTCAGGCCGAAACTGGAGATGCTGCTGCAATTTCTGAATTTGTAGCGGCTGATGATAAGGAAATATAAGGAAGCATCCCCCTCTTTCTTGACAGTAAGGAGGGGGATTGTTACACTTATACTATCGTTCTATCAAGATGGCAGGGGAACGAGAGAAACGGAGAGTGTAATGTATGCAGGCATATCGACTTGTCCCGCGGTTTCGGGGGAACAGAGTAAAACAGATCGCAAGCGCAGTCTTGCTGGCAGCGGCGCTTGTACTGAGTATAACCGCGAGGATGGTTCCGGGATTCGCCCAATGGTACAGCACACATCTGTATCCTGTATGGGTGGGCAGTCTCGGGCGGCTGACGGGGTATCTGCCCTTCTCGGTAGCAGAAATACTGCTGTATCTTCTTCTGGCTGCCATAGCGCTGCGGGCGGTCAGATTCGCTGCAGATATCAGGAAGAAACAGGCGGGGTATAAAGGCGCAGGATGGAACCTGCTTCTGTTGGCGTCCGTCCTCTTCTTCTTGTATGTGGCAAATTGCGGGATCAATTATCAGAGGAATTCATTTTCAGAAAGCTCGGGGATCCTGGCGGACGAATATACAGTGGAAGAATTGCGGGAAGTGTGTCAGTGGCTTACGCGTAAGGTAGAGGCTTATAGCGATAAGGTGGTGCGCGGAGAGGACGGCGGTATGGTTCTTGAGCTGCCCCTGGGAGAGAATGCCATAGCGGCTATGGGGGAGCTGGGGGAAGAATATCCGGAGCTGGCAGGTTACTACCCCAGGCCAAAGAAGCTTGTGAACTCCTGGATCCTTTCCTTTCAGGATTTATCCGGAGTCTATTCGCCGTTTACCATAGAGGCGAACTATAACGGCGATATGCAGGATTATAATATTCCGTTTACGGCTTGCCATGAATTGTCTCATCTTAGGGGCTTTATGCAGGAACAGGAGGCGAATTTTATCGCGTTCCTTGCTTGCAGCGGATCGGAAGAGAATGCATTTGCATACAGCGGTTATCTGATGGGATGGATTCATTGTATGAACGTGCTCTACCGGGCGGATTACGACGTATGGGAGGAGGTACGGAGCCAATTACCGCCGGAGGCGGAAGCGGATCTCAAGCTGAACAGTGAGTTCTGGGCCAGATACGACGGCAGGATCGCGGAGGTGTCTAACCGGATCAATGATACATATCTTAAGGCCAATGGGCAGGCAGACGGAGTGAAGAGCTATAACCGGATGGTGGATCTGATCGTAGCATATTATAAAGGAGGCAGTCGCTGAAGGTATATTTTGCGGCTGCCTCTTGTGCATTTACTGTAATTTGATTCCGGAAAGGGCATCTGCAAATGCAGTGTTGATAGTCTCTTCCTTTTGCTTTTTCAAATATTTCTGAACATCCTTTTTGGTTACTCCGGCTCCTTCTTTTTCACGCCGGGCCTTGAATGCCGAGAGCTTCTCTTTGTATCCGCAGGCGCAGATGAAGGTTTCTTCCGAACCTTTCTTGATCAGTTCCATCTTCTTGTGGCAGTTCGGACAGCGGGCGTTGCTTGAGCGGGCAATGGTTTCGCGGTAGCCGCATTCCCGGTCCTGACAGACCAGGAGACGGGCGTTCTTGCCGTTGACGGCGAGCATCCGTTTGCCGCATCTTGGGCACTTGGTGTTGGTCAGATTGTCGTGCCGGAAGGTACCGTCTGCAGAGCGGATCTCTTCGATCAGAGCCTCGGTATAATGCTGGATATCCTGGATAAATGCATGTTCCTTTCGATTCCCATTGGCGATATCTGAGAGCTGCAGTTCCCATTTGGCGGTAAGCTCCGGCTTCTTCAGATCTTCCGGGACTAATTCTAATAGCTGCTTCCCTTTTGAGGTGATCAGGAGCTCATTGCCTTTCTTCTCGATCAGGAAGGAATGAAAGAGCTTCTCGATAATATCGGCACGTGTGGCGACGGTTCCAAGCCCTCCGGTCTCGCTCAGAGCTTTCTTCTGACGGATGTCCCGGGATTCCATATATTTGACAGGATTCTCCATGGCAGACAGCAAGGTCGCTTCGGTGAATCTTGCCGGCGGTTTGGTCTTGCCTGTATTGATGGTGATCGTTGAGATTGGAAGCTTGCTGCCCTGTGTCAGATCCGGGAGAGGCTGATCGGTATTGTGTCCGCGGAATCCGGAGCCGGCATCGCACATATCGTCATAACCGTCCTCCTCTGTGTAAATGTCATAGTCTGCGTCATATATTGTCTTCCAGCCAGAAGACAGGACGATCTTGCCCCGGGCCGCAAAATTCTGACCGGCTGCAGAGGCCCGCATAGTGGTCTGTTCGTATTCAAATGCGGGATAGAGGACGCTGATGAAGCGGCGCACAACCAGATCGTATATCTTGCGCTCCTCATTGCTCATATGGTCTAACTGGACATATTCTTCTGTCGGAATGATCGCATGGTGGTCGCTGACTTTCTTATCATCTACGAAGGCTTTGCTGGTCTTGACCGGGCTTCTCAGCAATTGTGGGATAAATGCTTTGTAGGGGCCTGTATTGCATGCTTTCAGCCGTTCCTTGATAGTCGGAACGATATCTGTCCCGATATAACGGGAGTCGGTCCGGGGATAGGTGAGAACCTTGTGATTCTCATACAGGCGCTGCATGATATTCAGCGTCTCTTTCGCAGAGAAGCCAAAACGCCTGTTGGCATCCCGCTGCAATTCAGTCAGGTCATAGAGGCCGGGGGCTTGTGTCTTCTTCCTGGATCGCTGAATGTCTGTAATGGTCAAGGTCTGGCCGTTCAGCCGGTCTCTGAGGTCTGTAATAAATTCCTTCTGGAGGGAACGTGTACTCCCGCTCTTCTCATGCTGCCAGCTCCATTTTACAGAATTGGCAGTACAGGTAAGCTCATAGTATTCCTGCGGCTTGAAGGAACGGATCTCCTTCTCGCGGTGGGCAATGATGGCAAGAGTGGGGGTCTGAACACGCCCGCAGGAGAGCTGGGCGTTGTATTTGCAGGTCAGGGCGCGGGTGGCATTGATGCCTACCAGCCAGTCAGCCTCTGCACGGCTCTTAGCGGCATAATACAGAGCGTTGTACTGGGAGCCGTCCTTCAGATGGGAGAAACCCTCACGGATGGCCTTATCGGTGACAGAAGAGATCCAGAGACGTCTCAGGGGCTTACGGCAGCCGCTCTTGTCCAGGATCCACCGCGCCACCAGCTCGCCTTCTCTTCCGGCATCGGTTGCTATAATAATGTCGGAAATGTCCTTGCGGAACAACTGGGCCTTGACGTTGTGGTACTGCTTAGCAGTCTGCTTTATCACCACCAGGTTCCATTTCTTCGGAAGCATGGGAAGATAAGAGAGGTTCCATTCCTTGAACTTCTGATCATATTCTTCCGGGTCAGCCAGGGTTACAAGGTGGCCCAGAGCCCATGTAACGACATACTGGCTGCCCTCTATGGCGCCGGAAAGATTCTTATGGCAATTCAGTACCCGTGCGATATCACGGGCGACAGAAGGTTTCTCTGCTAATACGAGTGATTTCATATATTATAATCTCCTTTATTGTGTCGAAGTGTGCTGACCGTATTATATCCGGCGAAGCTCTGCAGAATATAGTATACACGGTACTCCATCAAACATAGCGGATTTGAGATAATTTGTCAATAGAATGCCTGTATTCTATTATTAAGCCTGAATCCCCGCCGATATATTTATATAAAGGTATTTCGGAGTGAATGAATTGCAGGATGAGAGGAATTCATTCGTAGAAGAGATGTAGAAGAAGAGGAAGGGGGATCTCTATGCAGGTAAAGAATAACAGGTACTACACAGATGCGCAGGCCATAGGATTGTCCCAGGTGAATTCTCAGAAGGAGTCGGATGGCAAGAATACGGCGGAACAGACCGGTGCGGCGTCAATGATGAATTATCTGACACAGAAGTATAAGAATATAGATTTCAGCTTCATTTCATTTGATAATAATCGTCAGATCAGTCAGTATGGATCGACTCAGAGGGGAACGAACAATGTGGCGATCTCGGAGAAGCTGTTGGAGAGGATGAGTACGGATGATAAGCTTCGGCAGCAGGTTGAGGATATCTTGGATCATATGAGCAGTTATCAGAATTCGGCGAAGGTCGAGGCATTTCTCTGTGATAAGAATCTGGTAGGTATGGGGCTTGTCATTGACGAGGACGGGCAGGTATCCAAGTGGACGGCTATGAAGGAGAAGGATAAGGAGAGTTATCCTACGTGGTGGAGAGATAAGGAGTCGACTTCGTTCTATGCCAATGAGAAGAAGAAGACGCCGAAGACGAAGACCTACAGTTTCTCGCATACTTCGAATATGATGCGCTTAGCGAGCGCCAGGGATGTGAAGTCGGTCAAGGGCTTGATCTCAGCCAAGTACGGAGAGATGCTGAGGGTTAGGTCGCAGGTGAGCGATCCGGCTGAGGCGGCGGCGGTGATCCGTAAGATTAAGTCGGTGATCCAGAGCGGGAATATCAAGGTCGCAAGACTTCATAAGGAAGAGAACCTAAGGCTTCGCCAGAAGTCGGCAGAGCGTAAGATGAAGGAGAAGCTTGCAAGACAGCTTGCACAGGAGCTTAAGCGTAAGCAGAGTTCCAGGATGGGACAGGAGCGCTGTCAGACCGCCGGTCTGGATGATGTACTGGGGGCTCCGGTCAGTGACGAGAGATTCAGGCAGATTGCGGAACAGTATGTGGATACCCTGTCGTCAACAGCATTGGCGGCGGAGATGCCATCGTTGGATGTAGCTGCTGGAGGCGGTGTGAGTGTAGAGGTGATGTCGGCGCCGGTGACTTCGGTGGCATCCATTGATTGTTCGGCGTAATAGTGATGAATAAGAAAAGGGAGTTGCTGGGAAATAATCCTAACAACTCCTTTTGTCTGCTTATTATTTTTTCTTCATGATCTCATCCAAGACCTGTCTGGAAGCAGTTGCGGAGGCCATCTGATTCTCGGCAGCAGCTTCTTTCAGTTCAGAACGGAGGATCGGTATCTCCTTGGGAGCGTCGATTGCGAGCTTCACCCAGTCTGTTCCGGTGTCAACGACGGTCAGCGTTATGTTATCATTAATGGAAAGGGATTGCCCCTTCCTGCGTTGCAATATCAGCATACATTAACCCTCCTTACGCATATCGCCAAGGGAATGGCGGAATGTATATTCCGGGTGATCAAGAATCACTTGTTTAGCCTGACGGTTCATTGCATTGACTGCGAGAGGAGCTTTCAGGTTCACGGTGGATTCTTCGACGGAATCTCGAATCACCCCTATGACATAGAAGGAAATGTCGTCTATGGAATCTGCACCAAGCTCTTTTAATTCATGAGAAGGGAGGAGCGGTGCGTAGTCCGGGAATATTGTAAACGGATTCATCAATATAAAGGAAAGTGTCTCGTCTGCCAGGCATTGGAGAGAGATCATAGAGTCGTCATTCTCCTGAAATGGGATAGGCAGATACTCTGTATAGCTTTCAAAACCGATCAGTCCATTGATAATATGAATTGTCTCTTTCTCTTCATAGGAAATAGGTCCAAAGTATTTTGCATTAATATTCAAATGTGATACCTCCTGGGAATCCGAAAATCTGCTGATAGCGAGATTGGATTCTGTAATATTAAAAAGTAAGGGCTTTGTTCTAAGCCCTTACATCGATTGGTTCATAGTTTGGATCTGCACTCGGCGGAACGTAGATAGGACCGCCAATATATTCAATTCGAACTTCTGGACGCTGTGTGATTGACATCTCAATATTGCCAGGTATAAATTCGAAATTACCATTCGCTATCTTCAAATCAAAATTCAATTTATCCATCTCATAATTGATTGTTAGATCAGCGGCCTCATAGCTGATGTCCACAGGCGCGGATGGTGTGAATCCGAGCTGGAATTCGCCGGTAGGAGCGGCAGTCCTCTGCTGCATGATCTGTCCGATAACATCTTCGCCGATCTTAGCGTTCAGTAACAGGTGTCCTTCTTGTGCCATCTGGGCGGTGGCATTGTAGGCGGCTTCCTTGCCTTTCTGAGCAGTCTGCGCAACGCTTCTGGCAGTAGTAGGAACAACAGAATTCCTTGCCTCTGATGAATCCAGATGCAATTTGACAGGACGGCTTTTGATGGAAAGACCGCCTTCATTCCGGCTGATTTCTAACTCAGCTTTGGAACGGGAATATTCCAATCGTGCATTATTGATCTTTAATTCATATTGAATAGGAACTGTTGTTATTCTAATGAGTTGATTCATACAAGTATACCTCCTTTCTCATTCCTTTTTTAAATATTAATTCATAAAATCAATAAACGAAGGTGTTAATATATTATTACCAACCTTTAATGCTGAATTGTAAGCATATTGGGCCCAGGAGAAGTTCATGATCGCTTCTGCCATATCTACGTTCACAACATTGTCGATCTGCTGGGTAAGATTAATCTCATTGGTCTGTAGACGATCGGCGGTAGTTGTCAGGAACTCCGTATTAGTTCCAAGGGTCGTTACATGTTTAAGAACATCGCTGCGGCGCTCATCAAACTTGCCTAAGAGATCCTTATACTTATCATAATCGAAATCCGGCTGCTCTAAGGTATTGGCAATCTCACCAATCAGAAGAAGCATATTCTTCGGTGTTTTAGATCCATCAGCATTTGTATATTCGCCAAAACCTACTAAATTAATGCCAGGAAGGCTGATATTAAAGGCACTTGAAGCATCTACATTTACGGCAGAAGAAGCAGCGGTAGAAGTAGAATTAAGTGTAAGGCCGAATCCTAAATCAACAAAAGAAGAATCTTTGGATAACGCTTCTAATCGCGTAGGACCATTAGTGGCATCTTTAATAGTGCCATCATCGTTATAAAGAGTACCTGTAGTTACGTCAACATTTCTGTATAACAATACCTGTTTAGTAGGATCGTTCGGATCGTTTATCATTTTAAAAGGAGGATTCATACCGTCGCTTCCTGCAAATACATACTTCTCCTCGTAGCTGGCATTCAGACTCAGGAGAATACTCTCCTGTGCGCCGCGCCAAGCTTCCGCATAGGTCTTACGCGTTTCAATGGAACCATTCGTTCCGTTCAGAGCTTCAATTCCGTAGTGCTTGCTCAGGTTCAAGGAAATGTTATTGATCTGCATTGCAGCGTCTTCCTGTGCGTCCTGGTAAGACTGAATGTCCTTCACAAGATTCAGGAAATCCTCATTCCTTGCGTACTTACGGTTTAATACAGCAGCACGTAACGCGCTGGAAGGATCTTCCATAGTGGAATTGAATTTTCTCTGCGTCATAACCTGAGTTCTTGCGACATCCAGATTCGACATAGAGGTTGCCAGATTAGATTTATAATTTCTTAAAATTGCATTTGTTGTGATTCTCATATTAGACCTCCTGTTACCTTCCGACTACGCCGGTTCTGTTGATCAATACATCAAGTGCTTCATCCAATGTTGTCATAAGTCTTGCAGCAGCAGTATAAGACTGATTATAATGCAGCAGATTCATACCCTCTTCATCCAACTGTACGCCTGATACGCCGTCTCTTGAATTGGATGTCTGGTTCAGCACAGATATCTGATTGGCTAACATGGTACTTTCTGATTTATAATCAGTACCTAAGGTTGCTTCAAGATTAGCGAAACAATCATGGAAACTTCCGGTGAAGAACTTGACGTCTCTTGTTGTAGTTCCATCCTTTACTTCAACCGTGAAACCAATATCCTTTTCCAAGAGTTTAACCATGTTCAGGATATTTTCATTCGCTGTAGAACCTGTTTCCTGATTAGTAACAACGTAATTGTTGGAAGCTGTAATCTTATAGGAACCGTTTGCCCAACCGCTTGCGATCTTGATATTGGAAGCAGAAAACGGTAATGAATCATCCTTCTTTTCAAATAGAGGATTAAATATTGGCTTACCATTTTGATCTGTTAGTTGCTTACCGTCCTTATCTCTCGGAATATTCATCTCATTAAACTTCTCGGCAAAGGTAGCTACCAGAGAATCTAATGCCTTCTCGTAATACCCAATACCTCTGAAATCACTGCCGTCAAAATCACCTGATTTATTGATCAGATCAAGAGTTCCCTTCAATGTACCGGATCCCAGAAAATTTGTGATATCAGCCGTGCTTCCCTTAGCATCCGCTAAGATCAGCTTAGCAGATTTGTCGTTGATAATAGTATCAAACTTGGCAGCGCGGCTGTCAGAAATCAAGGAATGCTTTACACCGTTAGAATCTGTGAAATTCACATCCAGAATCTCAACATATTGATTAGGTCCGATTTCCTCATCTCTGTATTTTACTGAGATTGGCAGATAACTTCCTAATTCATCCAACAGAGAATTTCTCTGATCCTGCAGTTCAAGAGCAGGATTGCCAAGAATCTGACTGTTCTTAATGCTGACATTCAAGTTAGCAATATTTTCCAAGATCTGGTTCACATCCGCAACATCCGTCGTAGCAAAACCGGTCTGAACATCGTCCCGCACATCCTGGAGACGAACAGAGTTATCGCGGAACAGATTCAATAGAATCTGCATCTTGGAACGAACCATTGCGTCATTCTCATCATTGGCGATACCTTGCGGAGTAGACAGTGTATTCAGAGCGCTGGTAAGAGCGATAAAAGCATCTCGTACACCGGACATAGTGGCTTCGTCAAAGATAGGGGTCAACTGTTCGAAGCCGGCTGCATGGGCATCAGAAGTTCCCAGCTTACTGATCTGAGAACGATACTGGGCATCCAAAAACGGATCCCGAAGCTGGGAGATTCCTGTCATCTCTACACCAAAACCAACCTTAATATTGGACTTGGAATTGTAGTAATCACCTTTCTGTGTATTCAAACTGGCGATATCCAGACGCTGTCTGGTATAGCCGGGGGTATTAATATTGGTAATATTCTGACCGGTCACGTCAAGAGCACGCTGGCTGGCTGCCATACCTAACTGGGCAGTAGTGAATCCGGCAAATGTAGAACGTATCATAGTAATCCTCCTCCTGATCTATTATACGGAGCGGCTTGTAAAGCGCTTCCGGTTGTCATTGTCTGTCTTCTTACCTGATGCAGAATAAATATCCCTGCCGGGGCCCTCAGAAGCAAGGGCGGATTGTATCATATGAAGGTTCACTTCGATGATATCCTTCGCACTCTCACTTACAGAACGAAATGAGGTGACCCGTTCGGATAACTGGTCGAACAAAGGGCTGAGGGAAACCGAAACCTCTTCAGGGGCCTTCTCAAGAATCTGACGGAAGGTATAACCTTCCATACCGAGATGCTTCTGCTCTGCTTCCCGCTTCTGCTCCAGACCGCGTAATTGAAGAACGGCGGCCTGTTCCTTGTGCATACAATCTTCCACGAATGTAACACGGTTCTTAACGGCGGCATCAAGCTTCTCCTGCTCAATCTCAATCAGATGGTCAAAGAGCGTGATAAATTCTTCAATTACTTTGGTAAATGCGGTAAAATCATTCATACTCAATATGTCCTCCTATAGCAGCAGCATCCTTGCCGCTATGGCATGGGCATCAACATGATACGTCTTAGCAGTAATCTGTTCCTGAAGATTCTGTAGCTTATCTGCAGACGCCGAATCCTTAACCTCAGAAGACAATCTCCGGGAGACATCTTTGGCAAATGTGCGTTCCTCGATCTGCCTCGGATCAGACTTTATAATAACAGCATCAAAGTTGTGTCCATCATTGGAAACTGCAGAAGGAGTAGAATTGTCCTTTGTATGAATGCGCAGATCCGCATAATTATTCATTACATTATTATTAGTCGTTATCTTCATACTGTACTCCTTTTTAACAATAATAGCCTCTTGTTATATTATGAATATCGGCACAACTTTCGGATTCATAACACTTTATAAAAGAAACTTATTTCTTAAGATGGTTCATAAGGACAGAGGCAATATTTTCACAGGAAGCCTGTGTGCATACGCCTCCGATGTTAAATGCAACCATAGGCATTCCATATACAACGCAGGAGTCTTTGTCCTGTCCGATGGTAAATGCTCCGCTCTGGCGCATAGCCAGCAGACCGTCGGCACCGTCGCGTCCCATACCGGTCATGATGATACCGACCTTATTGATGGCAACATTCTTCGCGATAGAATTAAACAATACATCGACAGAAGGACAGTGGCCGCTTACCTTAGGGCCCGGACGGCATTGTACCATATAGCTGCGTCCGGAACGAACGACCTCCATCTGCTTGGCGCCGGGAGCGATCAGGGCAAGTCCGGGCTTGATGATATCGCCGTGCTTGGCTTCGCGAACCTCCATGGCGCAGATCCGGTTCAGACGCTGAGCGTACATAGCCGTAAATCCTTCCGGCATATGTTGGGTGATGACCATGCCGGGGATATTAGCCGGGAGCCGTTTCAGCACTTCAAGGGTAGCTTCGGTTCCGCCGGTGGACGCGCCCAGGCCGATGATGGTTGAATCAAGGACATTGCGCGGCAACGGAGGAAACGGCATCGGCTTGGCTGCAGCCTGTGAAGATGCAGTATGTGCCGCGGGAGCAGCGCCCGGCCGGCCGGACTGAGCCGGTGCCTGCGGCTGGGGAGCCGAGGCGGGAGAAGGAGCGCTGATGCGTACCTTCGCCTTGGCGGCGGTCTTGATCTTCAACAGAAGAGATGCGAAGAAAGCATCCTTGGAATTCTGCATGGTCATGTCGGGCTTGCGCACGAAATCAACGGCGCCGGCTGACAGCGCGTCAAATACACTTAGGTTCAGGGACGATACCAGAACGACCGGCAGCGGATTCGTAGGAAGCAATTGCTTCAGGAATTCGATACCGTTAAGTCCGGGCATCTCCACATCCATGGTGAGGACATCCGGTTTCAACTGAGGGATCTTAAGCTTGGCATCATATGCGTTGATCGCATAGCCGACGATCTCTATGCCGGCTTGTGTAGAGAGATTCTGAATGATCGCCTGTCTGAACAGAGAAGAGTCGTCAACGACCAGTACTTTGATTGAATTATTCATACTTGATTCCTTTCTTACGCGGAAGATGCGTAACTGTTGTGATAGTATTGCGTTGTGACATCAACAAGGCAAAAGCCGCTTCTGAATCGTCAAAAGCAGCTTAGTATATATTAGTTATTTAAACTTTTCGATAAGTAGCAGGCTTCAGATATTTGTAAGGTGTCGTTGCCTTATTCAGACTCTCTGAGTGGCCGATCAGAAGATAGCCGCCGGGATTCGTCGCATCATAAAACCGCTTTACTAATGCCTCTTTTGTTGGCTGGTCGAAGTAAATCATTACATTTCTGCAGAAGATTACGTCAAATTTTAACCGGAACCGGATAGGATCCATCAAATTAAAAGTCCGGAAGATTACGTTGGACTTAATCTCGGGCGCCACAGTGAACGTACCGGGTTCTCCGGCGGGACGGAAATACTTGGACTTCCAGCCCGGAGAAAGTTCCTTCAGGGAATCCTCGTCATAGACCGCATTCTTGGCGGCGATCAGCGCATTCTGGGAAATGTCTGTCGCGAGGACCCGGGTGTCCCATGCGGAAGCCTTGGCGCCGAAGAATTCCTTCAGGATCATAGAGATCGTGTAAGGCTCTTCGCCGGAAGAACAGGCAGCGCTCCAGATGCTGAGAACCTTATCCTTCTTGGTCTCTACAAGGTAGGGAAGGATCGTATCTTTGAACAATTCGAAATGAGCGCCTTCACGCATAAAAAATGTATAATTGGTTGTAAGCTTATTCAGCATCAGTTCCAGGTCTTCCGGCTTCTTATTATTGATCAGATTGTCAATGTACTGTTCAAAAGAAGAAAAACCCATAGACAAGATTGTATTCGAAAGCCGGCCAATGATCAACTGACGCTTCTTCGACAGGTCAATTCCATAATTATGATGTACAAACGTAACTAAACGCTGGAAATCCTTGTCATTAATAGTTAACATATTCTTCTGCTCCTTTGTATTTCTTGCTTAGTAGGTCTGGACAAGCTGTTCGCAATCCAGGAAAAGGATCACGGAGCGTTCGGAAGAAGAAATCATTCCGCTGATCAATTCCTGCTGATTCTCAACTGGAACAGGTGAGATCTTGCTCTGGTCGATGTCCATAACCTGCTGAACTGCATCTACGATAATGCCGATGTAGACAGAATTAATGTTCAAGACGATGATGCAGGTTGTGTTCGTGTATTCGATAGATGGTTTCCCCATGCGCAGACGGATGTCGATGATAGGGATGATCTGCCCGCGCAGATTGATGATGCCCTTGACATAATCCGGAACAAGAGGAACCATGGTGATCGCGTGATTGGTGATGATCTCGATCACGTAGTTCGTGCTGACGCCGATGTTAAGCCCGTCTGAGCTGAATGTTAAGAAACGTTCTGTAGAGACAGGCGCGGCTGCCTCTACAACTTCGTTTACTGCTGTATTTACTGTATCTGCTGACATAATTATTCCTCCAGTTTTCTGTACACTTTAATATAGATTCTGAGTCGCCGCATATAAGTTGCTGATATCCAGAATCAGACTGATATTGCCGTCGCCAAGGATGGTACAGCCGCCGATTCCTGAATTCTTGATATTGAAATTGCCAAGGAATGGTGAGAGCGGCTTTACAACTACCTGCTGTTCCCCCAGCAGTTCATCTACGAACAGACAGTATGATTTGTCTGCGGTCTCAACCCAGATCAGGATACCGTCTTCGATATTGGTGATCTCAGTCTCAATATTATATAATTCATGTATCCTTACAATAGGATAGAATGTATCTAAGCACTTAATGATCTCATTGCCGTTAGCGTCGAGGATCACTTCTTCTCTTTGCGGCTTGAAGGACTGACGGATATTGGCGATCGGGATGGTGAACATGGACTTGCCGACCGAGATCTCCATACCGTCGGTGATCGCCATGGTAAGCGGGATCTTAAGGGTCGTACAGCTTCCCTTGCCGAGTTCGCTTGTAATGGAAATGGTTCCGCCTACCGCTTCTACGTTCTTCTTCACAACGTCCATACCAACGCCTCGTCCGGAGAACTCGGTCACCTCTTCGTTGGTGGAGAAGCCCGGAAGCATAAGAAGAGAGAGAATCTCCTTCTTGGAATAATCGCTTGCCGGCTTGGTCAGGATACCGTTGCGCTCTGCCTTAGCAAGAATCTTGTCCGGATCCATCCCCTGTCCGTCGTCGCTGATGGAAATGATAACCTCGCTTCCGGTATGTGCCGCAGACAGAATGATCTCAGCCTGAGGATCCTTGCCCGCCGCGATACGCTCCTCGGCAGTGGTCTCAACGCCGTGGTCCATAGAGTTGCGGACGATATGCATGATCGGATCGCCGATGCTGTCAACGACCGTCTTATCTACCTCAGTGTTCTCGCCGACCAGTGTAAGGCGTACATCCTTGTTGAGCTTCTTCTTCATATCGCGGACGATACGGTTCATCTTCTGGAATGTTCCGGACAATGGAACCATTCGCAGAGACATTGCAATATCCTGAAGGTCGTCGGTCAGCTTCCTTAACTGACGGGCAGACTTCATGAAGTTATCAAGCTTAAGGTTCTGCAGGTCAGGAGATGAGGTCACCATGGATTCAGTGATAACGATCTCGCCGACGATGGCAACCAGGCTGTCTAACTTGGACAGATTCACGCTGATAAGACTCTGCTTCACCGGTGCATTGTTATGTGCAGAAGAAGTTGCCGGAGGAGTCTTGGAAGCCGGAGCGGAAGCAGCCGCAGCCGCTGTATTGGCAGGAGCGCTTGCGATGTTCTCGGCCGGGGCATCCTGCGGGCTTGCTGCAGCCGGAGCATCCTCTTCGTGCTTCGTTGCGGCATTCTCAATCACCTCGTAGGTCTGGATACTGTTCTGCAGCTTCACAACCTGGAGGGCCTTCTCAACGTCATCGGAAGAGGAAACGGCAACGTAGAAACCGTTATCAACGATGGCCTCGCTAGTGCTTGAGTCCGTCTCAACGTCTTCCGGGTAATGTTCAAACTGGAGATCAATCTCTCTTAACGCAGTAATCAGCATGAAAGCGCGAAGGTTCTCCATACCGGAACCTTCCTCGAAATGAACCCGTATAAAATACGGCATGCTGCTGATCGGACAGCCTGCCAGTTCCTGATTGATGAGAGCAATTGCCTTCTCATCAGCAACCGGCATATCTGAAGCAGCTTCTCCCGCAGAAGAAGCGTCTGAAGACTTCTCCTCGGTAGAACTGATTTTTTCCAAAAAACTATTAATATTATTGATGATTGGGTCGATATTAGTGCTAAGGGGCTCATCGTTTTCGATTTTTTCAACCTCCACACGAAGAGCATCCGTTGACTGGAACATCAGATTGAACAAATCAGTTTTGTGGGATTCATCCAGAGAGTCCATTCCGTTTTCACGGATATAGAAGAACAAGTCCTCTATGTGATGAGCGATTTCCATCAGCGTAGAGAATTCCATCATGGCCGATGAGCCTTTGACCGTATGCATAATGCGGAAGATCTCATTGACGTCATTCGTTGTGAAATCGGCATTCTTTTCTGCTTCTATTAAAAGTTCATCAAGCTGTTCCATAAGAGTGTTTGTTTCATAAAGATACATTTCAAGCATGTTATCCATAATCTTAGTACCGCCTTATCTTAATAATGATGTTAATTGATATTTAAATGTATTTATTTAGATATATCGTCAGGATAGTGGGAAAGGATAAGAGTAAATTATAGAGTAGGTGAAAAAATGTCAAATATTTTAAAAGTAACGACCCCAACCGTCGGATATGACAATAATTCAGTAAATAATAAACCGACCCCATCCCAGCAGGCAGAAGACTTAAGTATCAAGAATCCGGTGGAAGCGAACAGAGTAGGAAGGGCAGACGGGAGAGCGGAGTCCGGCGGGAACGACGGAGGCAGAGGGATAGCGTACGACTCCAACTTCGGAAGCTTCATACAGTCCTTAAGAGATCTGCCGAGACTCAGCGAGGCTATGAGCAAGATGATCTTCGGAGGTATGGCGAATCTCGTAGAGTCAGGAATCACGAAGGGGACGGCGGAAGATATCCAGGCATTTTTTCAGATGCTTAATATGTCGCCGGAGAAGCTGAGCGAATTCCTGAAGTCTCAGATGGCAGGGGCGAATCGCCTCCAAGGGCCGTTGTTTGATGTGCTTCGTCAGATTATGGATGAGGCAACGACAGTAGAATTGAAAGCGGGAGTGTTAGATCTCCTTAAGAAATATAATGATATGTCGTCAGGGAAGCACCTCATGGAGAATATCAAGGGAACGCTGGAGGATATTGAGGCGCGAATGTTCAAGGGGGACAGAGAAGGCTTGATGAAGCTTGCCATGAAGCTTAAGCCTCATACGATGGACAGCAATGCCGCGAATGTGAGGCTTCTGAAGGAGCAGATCATCCCTTATATGGGCAAATATGTGGCGGATAACCGGGAGATGGGCAAGCTTCGAGACTTGGTCACGCTGGTTGCATTTAACACATCCAGATATGAGAGCGGAAGCCTTGATAATGTTGTACAGGCGTTTCAGCGGTTGATGGACTTCCCTACGTTCCAGAAGCAATTCAAAGGAATGTCGGTGAATGATTACAGGGATCATCATAGGGGTGTTGATTATGACCGGGCGGCAGGAAAGAATGAATTGACGGATAAGCTTCTGAATATCATGCAGGCGGGAGTGAAAGGCGAAGCCGGAATTGAGAATAAGGAAGCATTTGTAAATATTATGCGCAGTATCCTTGTGAATGAGAGCGTCTATATGCCGGTAATGCATGTTATGCTTCCGGTAATCTTAGACGGTGTTCCCATGTTCTCAGAGATGTGGGTGGATCCAGACGAAGAATCCGGCAATCAGGGTTCTAAGGAGCGCGGAATCAAACTGCTGATCAAATTTGATATGAAAGATGTTGGCTTTTTTGATATGATGTTGTATTATGAGAAGGGTAAGATCGATATGCTGATTCATTATCCGGAGGAACTGTCTGGTCATGAGAGCGATATCCGTGAGAATATCCGTAAGATCATGAGCAGGAATGAGCTGGAGCTGGAGTATCTCGGCGTTGAACAGAATAAGGCGCCGATCCAGGTATCCGCTGCGTTCCCGAAGATATTCGAAAGGAGAAATTCTATCAATGTCACAATATGATGATGTGATGAATAAAAAAGCAGTCGCGCTGCGATATGATGAGAATAAGGATGTGGCGCCGGTGATCGTGGCTTCGGGGCTTGGTTATATGGCGGAGAGAATCGTGGAGATGGCCAATGAGAACGGAGTGCCGGTATATGAGGATAATTCATTGGCGACGGTGCTGACGCAGTTGGATCTGGGGACGGCGATCCCGGAGGAGTTGTACCAGGCGATCGTGGATATTTATGCATATTTTCTGAGGTATAATCCCGAGAAGATCCGGGAGAAGAAGGAAGCGGAAGAGGCTGCAAAGGCTGCAGCGGAGGCGGAAGAGGCTGCGAAGGCTGAGGAAGCAGCAGCGGAGGCGGAAGCAGAGGAGGCTGCGAAGACTGCAGGCAGACAGTCAGCCAGAGGAACAAGAGAGGCACGGCCGAAGGCTGTAGGAGCAGCGAGAGTATCGGGAGCCGGGCAGGCAAGGG
>CANDQP010000067.1 GCA_947388185.1 uncultured Dorea sp.
TGACTTGTCGCCAGTTTCCTAACTTGACATTCGCTCCACGGAAAACCTGCTATATATAAGCAGCAACCTCTCGCTTCAACGCTATCAATGTCACAGCTTTTTCAGTATATCTGAGGAAAGCTTATTTTTCAAGCCCTTTTTTGCAATTTTTGTATTTTTTTTCGTACAAGCCGTCCTCAGGAAACACCTCAAAAATACGCATTCATCGGCATTATTGCATTTTGCCCAAAAAGCCTAAGAAAACATTGACTTTTTCGTGCGATAATGATAAATTGATTATATCAGAGATGATAAATCGGGGTATCGTCTTTGAAGAAGCTACACTAATCTATTCTAAAAGATCTGGAGGGAGAAATTATGTTACTAGCACTACAAATTTTATTCGGCGTACTGGCAGCCGGCACCGGACTTGGACTTATTGTTGACGTATTCAAGAACCGTATGGACGGTCTTAAGAATGCAACCGGCAAGCAGTGGGCGTCAGGCTTCGCTGTAGGTATTGTCGCCAACTTCCTTGACACGCTTGGATGCGGCTCTTATGCACCATCTACCTTTATGTACAAACTTTTCAACCAAATTGATGACATTGATATTCCGGGTACTTTGAATATCGGAGATACATTCCCGGTTATTTTCGAGGCATTCATCTTCACAGCTTCCGTAGACTGTGATCCTAAGTTTTTATGGATTATGTACATCTGTGCAGCGGTAGGTTCATTTGGATTCGCTACAGTCGTAACCAAGTGGCCTCGTAACAAGATTAGATACGCTCTTGGTACCGTTATGATACCTCTTGCTCTTATTATGTTGTGTAAGAACACCGGTATTGGTCCTTTTGGAATTGTTGGAACTGCCACCGGATTAAGCGGTTGGAAATTGATCGTGGCTGCTGCTCTTAACATTCTGTGGGGCGCGTTGATGGATATCGGATTCGGTCTCTATGCACCATGTATGGCTACCTGTCTTCTGCTTGGTGTTGACGGTCAGGCTTGTTTCCCGGTATTCATGGGATCCTGTGCATGTCTGATGCCTGCATGTTCCATCGAATTTATCAAGACTCACAGGTATGACGTTCCGCACACCATTGGTAATGCACTCGGCGGATGTATTGGTGTATTCATTGCTTGGAAGATCGTTACTGAATTACCGATGTTCTGGCTGATTAACCTTGTTTGTGTCGTTCTTCTGTGGACATCATACTCACTGCTCAGCGCAGCACAGAAGGATAAGAAGGCTGGTATAGCTTAAGTTATCACATATACGAATACATAAATGGCGGCTCTGTCCGGGCCGCCATTTATCATTTATATCTCATAATATCGCTATTATAGAAACGGGGAAATAAGATGTTCATCAATGAATATATAATGGATCGAAGACGTTATGACAAATGGGCAACTCCTAAGTTCTGGAAGTTACCTGTTTTTTATTTATACCTTGTAATTTTTATCGCAGGGATATTCGGTTGGATCTATTTCGACAGAGTAGACGCCCCTGCAAGATGGCAGACGATCGGCGCCTTCCTTACTTTTGTCGCAGTATACAGAGGAGTTTTTTTCAGATGGATGCACGCCGACAAAACATTCCGCCTTACCCGCGCGAACTACTTCGGCGGCAAGGATTGGACCTGTAAGGTGATCGTAGGTGAGAGGAATATCTCTCTGTATATCAATGGGAAGATCAATAACAAAGTCGAATGGGACCAAATCCTCAGATTCGAAGAAGCCAAATCCTACTTCCGATTATCAACAGACGAATACAACGAAGGCGTCATGATCGACAAAGCATCCTTTACCGAGGGCGATACCGACAGCTTCAGACAATGGATGCTTGATAACCATCCTGAGATCAAATACGGGCCTGTAACCCCATCGCTCGATAAATAACAGCCTCAGACGTTCTCTCCCGCCAGGAGGCCTCCTACAGCGTCAGAAGGCCAACATCAAATTGCATAAAACTATTGTGCACTTATAATAAATAATTGTTATTTTGCATGAAATTTATTTTTACTCTGCAATAGTATTGACATAAAAATACAAAAATGATATATTAAACACATCTTAAATGTATAAACTTTTTCAAACATTACAAAGTGTTTATTTTATGAAAAGTTTATACATTAAGTGACCGTTGCGGTTGTATTTGCAGTTACGCAGCTTGCCGATCGTTTCCCCCAAGAACGTTCTTGCAGCAGCGTACTCAATTAATATATACGCCTCTTTTAGAGGAGCATTCCCCAGCTTTGTATATACAAAACTGCAATGCAACGAGGAAAACCTCTCAATGACATACCAAAAAGAAAGGGCACGACATACAGGTCGTGCCTTTTCTTTTCGTATTTATATCCCGATCACTTATCTATCACCTGTCTATCATCGGTCTGTCGTCTCTCCATCACCTGTCTGTCCCTGTCGTTATCCCGATCTCCAAAAAGAAAGAGACCCGCACCGTCAATCCTCGATGCGGAATCTCTTCCAACCTCTCTGAAATTACTTCATCAAACTGCAAAAGAACACCTATCTGTTCTCCTGGTCTTTCTGGCGCATCTTCAGCTTCAGAAGCGCCATCGCCTTCCTGCAGTCGAGCGCGACCATGTTGTTTTCCCCCACTACATTGGTCTCCGTTCCATCTGCGCTCTTATTGATGTCTACAATACCGTCCAGATATTCATTCACCACCACGAACTGCGCTACCGTACCGCTGAAATTGAGCCCTGTCACCGGAATTCCCCTTATTCCTAACTGCTCACATGTATTCGTGAAGTCTACGTCACTGTTCCCCCAACCGTCAGACGAGATAATCACACCGTCAGCCCGCATTGCTTCCGCCCAGACGGCTGAACGTGTTCCTACCAGCATCTTATCCTTGTTGTCATCCGGCGTTCCTACCAGAAGGATCCCCATCAGATCAAGATCCGTATCATTAGACACTACATCAAGGAGCGGATCCCTGAAATGATGCAGTGAAGTCTCCTTGGTTGATGGTCCTATTCCCATGTGCTCACCTCCTTATTGCATTGAGCGGATGATCCCGTCCCGGTACTCATTCGGAGTCACCAGAATCGGCATATTCCCCATATCAATGATCGATCGTCCGCCTTCTACCCCAGATGGTTCCTCTGCAAAAAAGTGTGTATCATACATAGCTCCCTGTCCTGCGACCTGCTTGATAATCAACACCCTCTTCTTCCCCGGTCTTACAATGTCGTGATACTCGTGCCTCTCCGTACATTTTTCTCCACGGAATTTCTTCAGCTTCTCACGGTAGGTCTGAATGAACTTATCACAGGCGCGGTGCGCTGCCGTCGGCCCTGGCCGTTCCTGTCCCATACCGGCAGTGAGAGTTACGTCAAAGGAAATAATATAGTCGTCATCTCCAGGAGTACCTGCCCGATTCAAGTATAACTGATCCTTCAGATTCCCTTCCGATGACCCGAATTCATGGCACTGTTTACCATTCACATCCACACCCGTAAGCATTACATAGACGCCGGTGATCGTGTGCGTAATCCCATCCCCAATCTTGCCAAGAACTTTTGTAGAGATCGGTATAATATCCATGATGGTGTTCGTCCACCTGTCATGGTCGCCCGGCTTAATAAGCTGAATATCGATCTTCTCGATATATTCCTCCTCTGCCGCCAGTCCGTCAAGCATCTCCTTACTGACTGTCATGTTACCGTCTACTTTAATGTCGTTATGCTCGCCCCATTCTACACTATTCATATGGAATGATTTGATCACTAATTTCCTAAGGTCTTTTACTTCATCAGCCACTTTCATCACCTCCGTTAACACAGTCTGCCACGCAGACCCTCTCATATATGTATTATACAATATATCGAATGATATTCCAATATATCGTCATGATATTTTTCAAAAAAAGGCAGATGTATCATACATCTGCCTCCTGATACTATGAGTTAATTATACCTTAGCAATATACTCGAACGGCAATGGAACGATCTTTCCTGGTGTCTGGATCTCAACTAACTGTTCCAGAGTAGCCTTTACGATCTGTGTCTGCTGTTCCGGATTGTTCGGAGCTCCCGCATTCGCACCCATAGGTACCAACGGAGCTACCGCACGAGGAGTACCGGTCTGACGAACAACCGGCGGAAGAGCTGCAATAATAATAGTAGGGATTCCAGCTTCTTCAATCGCTCTCTGCACCAATACTGCAGAGCGGTGGCAGGTACCTCATCCAGCGGTGAGGATTACTGCGTCAACTTCCTCTTCCTTAAACATCTGTGCAATCGCCGGTCCGGTTTCACCTTTGAATTTCTCCTGGTTTCCGCCGCCGCCCATGAATCCTGCGTGTACAGGAGCACATGCTTTGATAAAACCTTCTTTTGCAAGCTCATGAATTCTGTCGATCGGGAACATACAGTTGATGTCCTTGTTAACATCACTGTTGTCATATCCGCCGTGTGATACCATCAATTCATTAGACGGCATATCATCCGTAACTTTTCTCCATGTAAAATCGCCTGCCAGGTTGAATCTTTCCTGTTCCTTGTGATGAACACCTGCTGCTGTAGCAAGAGCAATCGTCATATCTTTCAACTCTTTTGTAACAGGAGCCCATACAGACGGCGGAGTAATAGGAACAAATATCTCTGATTGCATTCCTTTAACTAACGTTAAACTCATTGTTATACCTCCTTATTGTTCTGGTTCTTTTCGCGCATCTCTTTCTGACGCCGCGTATAAGTGTCCAGGTTACTTACATACTTTTCATTGATCTCGGGTCCAAGCTGTTCCACAAAACTCATATTCCATGCAACCTCCTGGCCTACCTTAATGGGATAATCACTGATGAACATGCGCATCGGTACTTTCAGATAACCCAGGCGGCCTTTCAGGTCGATCGCCACCGATCCGTCGTGTACCTCCACGATCACGCCTTCCATCCGTATGATCTTATCGCCATATTTCAAATCTGACATGCTTTTCACCTGACTTTAGTCATATTTTTCCTTACGCTTCTGGCTCATCGGCAGAGACTGCTCATTCTCAACCAGATTCAGTCCTTTTCCTGTTACACTTTCAATTGCTTCCACGTTAGAAGACTTCACATTCGGATTCCATTTCTTCTCCGCAGCCTTCACATCTTCTCCGCCCATAGCGTTCTTAAGCATCTGTACTGCACGGACAGCATCTTCCGGACAAAGTGTATTACAAGCAAGAACTTCGTTCTCAATACCTGATTCAGACTTATTATTATCAACCATATGTGTCATATACTTGTTACCAACAACCAGAGCGCCCTGTACTGCACAGAAGGACATACCCACTACCGGGATTCCTCTCATACCGATCTGCTCATGGTGGCTTGCAAAATCAATGTGGTTATTGCCGAAGCCTTCTGTTGTAACAAATGCGCCGTCTACATCCAGCATCTCACAGATCTGGCCTACGCGCTTAGATACATAGAACTTCTCAGCGTTGATCTGCGGGCTTCCCACGAAGATAACGCCGCACAGGTCGATCTCTTCATCATGCAGAGCTTCAAGAACCAACGGCTCTCTCCAGTAATGTCTGGACATCTCCTTAGATGCAGGTCCGATACATGTAAGAGCATGAATACATCCGTCAAGAACTTCCAATGGAGATACCGCTACCGGAACATTTCCAAGGTCAACATTCGGCTTACCGCCAAGGATACCAACCGGCTCAACCGGAAGGATCAGGTTGTCATGCATAGCGCCCTGTCCCATGATCTCTTTAACGATAACAACTTTCTTCTTGCCAGGTCTTCTGTACTGGTCGAAAGTCTCTGTATCTGTCACAAGGGACTCATCCAGCTTCTTCAGGCACTCACGGATCTCCTGTGTGATGATATCGCTTGCAGTATGAGCTGCCAGCGGACCAGGCCTCTCCATGTTCGTTCCTTCTTTAACCGTAACCTGTGTCTTGATGAAGATCTCACCCTTCTCAGGTGCTCCCGGACGTCCCCACATGATATTCTCATCCAGGAATCCTTCCGAAGAACCAAACTCACCGATCTGCACTCCATTCGCGTCTGTACCTGTTACCATCATAACAACGCCGTCAAGAACTCTGGTAACGCCTGATCCAAGTTCATCCTCGCCCTCTTTCGTAGCGATCGGCTGAACATCCATGATCGTCTCTGAATATGTGTGATAATCTGCCGGTGTGATAATATCAATCTTAAGGTCGTAAACTAACTTCTGAGAATCAATACACTCTTTCTCGATACCTTCACGGATATAAAGCGTAGTTCCTTCAATCTTCGTCTCCGGTCCTCTCTTAACTTCCGTGATATTAAAATGCTTTCTCGTCAGGCTTCTGATCAGCTTAGCCTCCTGCTCTGCTGCCGGTGCCGCTGCAACCGCTGCTGCTGCGCCTGCCGGAACCTCTGCCGCTGCTGCGCTGCCTCCGCCAAGTGCTCCAACCGGAATCTCAAGATCGATGTCCTTGCCTTCTCCGATATGGATCTTCAGCACTCCGCCTGCCGCTGGTGCTGCTGCTGCAACTGGAGCCGCTGCCGGTGCCGGTGCTGCTTCCTCTTCCGCTGCCTCCGGTGCTGCCGGTTTGCTTGGTGCTTTTGCCCCTTCCACAACGTCTGCAGTAAGCGGGCAAAGTGAATCACAAGTCTTTGTGAGTTTTGCTCCTAAAACCTCCTCGATGGTCAATGCCCCATCCAGGTTCAGTAATCCAGAATCTACCAGATCATCAAAGATCGCCGGATCTTCCAGATTAGCAGCTTCGATTGTAATGCCAGCTTCTGCTCTACAACATAATACCGCAGGATCATGAGCGTGCGCTTTCGCTGTTTCAGCTGTGATTGACATATTGTTTTCCCTCCTTAATTTGGTTCGAGCGTCCCTTACAGTCCGCATAAATTATGTTACCCGTTCCGGCACATTGTTATGTATGCCTCGCAGGCGGCCGCGTTCTGCACGGCCTTGATGTATATATACAGCCGCATGCAGCGCGGAGAATCCTCTCTTTCTCCATCCAAAGGAATCGGGGGTCCTTCGGATTCTTTGCGTGCAGCAGTAATACCTGATATTTATTTGCCGTTCGGAAGCTGATCTACCTGCTTGGAAACAGTCAATCTTCTGTACAGCGAATGTCCGATCGTCCTCATCACATGGTCTGTCTGATGGAACGTCTTAAGCTTCATCTTCGGAGCAGATCCCATAACCGTATTCGAACAGTCAGAGCAGTTGCCGATTATGATATATTCTGCGCCGTCCTTCTTAAACTGCAGACACTTCTGCGCCTGTCCCGGACAGTTGCCCGGATTCTCGCACTTCAGCGCCGCGCCCGGCTTCGGCTCAACAGCCTGTTTGCATCTTGCAACGGAAACAACCTTGCCGTTCATCTTCTCGCAGATCTCACGCATACGGTCTTCACTTCCGCCGCACGCGCAGACAAGAAGTCCAACCGGCGCTCCGTGCAGATCAGGAAATTCGATCGTTACGATGATACCGCCTGTCGTCTTCGTAACCGGTGCGTCTAACGTAGTTGACTTCCCTGTAAACGGTCCGCCCATAATGATCTCTCCGTAAGGCTCCTCTATGCCGCCGGCCCTCTCGATCATATCGCCGACGCTGGTCCCCACCGGAATATCCATATATACATGCGGCTCATTGCCGCCGTTCAGCTTGCCTATCACCGTCATATTCTTGCTGTAGCAAGGCTTCTTCTCCTCGATCGCCTCTGCAATACGAAGCAGCGTCTCACAGTTGATCACCACTGCATCTGCCGCTGAAGGAAGCTGAGTCGGATCAAGCAGCTTATCCAGACACTCTCTTACGACCGCACGCTCCTCTCCCATCGGGTAAATGTCAGGAAGAAGGTGAATGGTAAGGCTGTCGTCATCCTTGATCGCATCTCTTAAGATCTGAACTGCCTTCTCGTTCTTCTTCTTGATCGCGATGATTCCCTTCGACGCATTGGAGATCTCCATACAATACTTAAGCCCGCGTATGGTAATATCCGTCTTCTCCTCCAACTGCATAATATTGTGACGCAGTCCCGGTTCGCACTCTGCAGCATTGACAAGGACATATCCGCCCTTCAGATCCGTTCCGATCTTAACGCCCGTAGGGAATCCGGCGCCGCCCATACCTACGATACCCGCCTCTTTCACCAAGGCAAGCTTATCATTCTCATCTTCCACTTCGATCGGTACAAACTCTTCCTTCTGCTCTTCGTCGGGTCTGATAACGATCCTGTCTTCCAGGACTTCTTCAACTACGCCGTACACACTGGAAAAAATATTCGCTCCAAGACCAGTCGGCGTTGCGATCTTCGTACCTTTTTTCACTTCGTCCCCTGCCTGTACAATCGCTGCACAGGGTGCACCGACATGCTGACGCAATAAAATCTGTACATTTCCCATTGACATCCTTCTCCTTTTCATTGATATATAAGTAACAAAACTTCTCAGTTCGTCTACTTACTTCTGCAGTTGCTTTCCCGCCTATCTATAAATAAACTCTATAAATGATTTCTTTTGGCGAGGGCATGTGGGAATCGAACCCACCCAGGACGCTCTTAACGCCCCACACTGGTTTTGAAGACCAGGAGGCACACCAGTCACCCATCTACCCCCATAATATGTAATCTCATGTGCTTTAACAATAGCATAATTCGCGTATGATTTCAACACTTTTTTTGTATTTTTATAGTACCAAAAAACCATTGACTTTTCAAGGTTTTTCGTACATAATATAGTTAAGAAATTGAACAGCATACTAGAACGTAGTCTAATTGTTATTTTTTTGCTGTTCTCACTGGATTTTCTCCTTATTATATTTGAAAAAGACACGGAGAGAGTAAGGGGTCTTTCAAAGTGCTTTTATAAAAAATTTATAGAATATCTCTATAAATCAAAATCAATCTATCTTTTATTAGGAGGTACAAGAACTATGGAATTAAAAGCAAATGTTAATTTCGAACGTTTCGAAGGCGCATTGCAGGTGGTTGACTCCCATACCGTTGGAGAGTTCTGCCGCATCGTGATCGGCGGTTTCCCTGAGCCGGAAGGAAACACCATGATCGAGAAGAAGAAATGGATGGAAGAGAACTATGATCATGTTCGTACCGCTCTCATGTTCGAGCCTCGCGGACATCATGATATGTTCGGCGCATTTCTGTGCGAACCAGTGAACAAGGAAGCTGACTTCGGCGTTATGTTCATGGACACAGGCGGATACCTGAACATGTGCGGCCACTGCACGATCGGTTCTGTTACCGTTGCTATTGAAGCCGGACTCGTAGAATCCAAGGAAGGTGAGAATGAGGTTGTTCTGGACGCTCCTGCAGGACTGATCCGCACCAAGGCTATCGTTAAGAACGGCAAGGTTGAGAACGTTACACTGACCAACGTTCCGTCCTTCGTTTACAAGGAGAACCAGAAGGTTACCATCGACGGCAAAGAGATCGAATTCACCATCTCCTTCGGCGGAAGCTTCTTCGCTCTGGTAGACACCACTAAGCTGGATATCGGCGAGATCAATCCTAAGACCGTCCCGGAATACACGAAGCTTGGTATGAAGATGTTAGACATCATCAACAAGGAGATCCCGATTCAGCATCCGCTCCTTGACATCACAAGCGTTGATTTAGTTGAATTCTACGGACCGACCCCGAATCCGGAGAAGGCAACCATGAGGAACGTCGTAATCTTCGGCGATGCTATGGCTGACCGCTCACCGTGCGGAACCGGAACAAGTGCGAAGCTTGCTACGCTTCATCACTGGGGCGAGATCAAGGTTGGAGAAGAATTTATTTACGAGAGCTTTATCGGTTCCTTATTCAAGGGCGTGATCAAAGAGACCACGAAGGTCGGCGATTTTGACGCGGTTGTTCCGATGATCACCGGAAGCTGCTACCTGACAGGCGTAGCTACATATCTGATCGATCCGGAAGATCCGTTGAAGTACGGTTTCCAGGTAGGCTAATTACATTAGTCTTTGCATTTTATGCAGAGATATGATATACTAATCAATAAAGCAAAGAAGCGGGTTACTGTTAGAATAATCCGCTTCTCTTCATATTCATTTACAATCGGAAAGGAGTGATGTCAATGCCACGTAAGAGGCGGTCAACGAAGAGCCGTATTGTAAAAGCTGCGTGGAATTTATTTTACAAGAACGGATACGATAACACAACTGTGGAAGACATTATTACAGCATCCAAGACCTCCAAGGGCACATTTTATCACTATTTCAAGGGAAAGGAAGCGCTTTTGAACTCCCTCTCCTACTTATTCGATCAGAAGTACGAGGAACTGGCCGCTGTGATCGATCCTGATATGTCAGCTTATGACAAGCTGCTTTTTCTGAATCACGAACTGTTCCATATGATCGAGACCAGCGTCGATATCAACCTTCTTGCTTACCTCTATTCTTCACAGCTCACCACGAAGGATAAGAAGTCGCTTGCTGATAAGAAACGTTTCTATTACAAATGGGTTTCAGAGATTATCGACGAAGCCCTGGAATCCGGGAAATTCAGCAATACCAGCACAACTGAAGATCTGATGAACATCTATGCTATGTACGAGCGGGCATTGCTCTATGACTGGGCACTATTCAAAGGAAAATTTTCACTCACCGAACAGAGCGACAGACTGCTGCCGCATGTGTTAGATTTGTTTGTGAAAGGAGTATAGTTAGTTATGGATGTTACACCCTGAAAGACAGGTATATTGATCGCAGAATGTACCTGTCTTTTTTATATTCTTTTTTACGGCAATCTTCCTTTTCCGCTTCTTGTACCAAAAAAGGGATGCCGAAACATCCCCCTTCTGGCCGCTGCTCCCCCGCATACGGCTAAACCATACATTCGTGCATCGCTTCCTCTTCAATGCCCGCTCTGTTCATCATGGAGACGATCTGTTCTCTGTCGTCCAACGCAGCGCACCAAGACAGCCCGCATCCTGCAGAGATCGCTCTCGGCACAGGGATGATACGCCCCGGAACCTGATATTCCTTGCAAGCCTTCTCCATCGCCATTGCATCCGCGGTCGTGTGGAAGGTTACAACCAGTTTTAATTCTTTTTTTCTCATGTCTACTCAATCACCACTTCGAAATATCCGTCCTTCTCGCCGGCCGTTGACTTCCTGCCGTGATCCTTGGCATATTTCTCAACATTCATCTTCTGATGAGGTTCCGTAACCAGTATCTTCACCGGTCCTGACGCGCCTTTCAGCGCTTCCGCAGTAAGCATTAACGGTTCCGGACAAGAAAGACCTCTTGCATCTACTTCCTTCATATTATTACCTTCTTTCCTAGAATACTATGTATCATTTATGATTTCAATCCTTTTTTACAGTTTACCGCCAAACCTATTTCGCTTCATCTCTCTTGTTGGTAAATGCGATAACAAAGCAGACGATTATGCAGACGATACAAGCCACTTTCCCATGCGGCGGCACCGCGCCTGCAACGATCTCCTGCGTCTCTGCATTCATTGCCGTTCCGCTTGCGGCAAGTCCAAGCGTATGGCACAACGCAGCGCCCACGAACATCCCCATCACCGTTACAGCGGAATCAGAAGAGCCCTGTCCCGCAAGGATCAGCTGACGCAGCGGGCATCCGCCGGCAAGCGTTGCCGCAAATCCTACGGTATACATACCAAGGATATTCCACAGATGGTTGGAATGCGCGATGATTCCAGGCGTATCGAACCCAACCACGAAACGTCCAGTTGCCAGATTGAATACCAGCATCACCACGAACAACCCCGCAATCACGCTGAACAGGTCGAAATTCTTCATCAGGATCACGTCACGGATACTTCCTGCGAAGCACATTCTGGACTTCTGCGCAACCGCTCCGAACACAAGCCCGCCTATAAGCGACGCAATAAGCGGTGCATGCATACTTCCCGGACCTGCTTCGCTTGCTTTAAGAACAGATGAAGCCAATGCAAGGATCAGTATACCGGCCATCATTACCGGAAGCATCGTGCCTCCCGATTTATTAACCGCATGCGCCCGTCCAAGGCTGAATCCCTTCTTAAGTGCGAATACACCTGTCGCCACGCCGAGGATAAAACCTATCAAAGCAACCCATGCATTCAAGTCTCCCGCAGACATACGGATAATCATACGAAGCGGACAGCCTAAGAATACAAGGGATCCAATCACAATGATCATTCCCAGAACAAAACGGATCATCGGAGACGAACCTCCCGTAGAACGGTATTCCTTCGTCCCTACGGAGATGATAAACGCCCCGAGCACC
Source organism: uncultured Dorea sp. (assembly GCA_947388185.1). GTDB lineage: Bacteria > Bacillota > Clostridia > Lachnospirales > Lachnospiraceae > Sporofaciens. The sequence goes on from CANDQP010000067.1 coordinate 12,231, forward strand.
AGACCGATGATCTCCGGTCTCGCATACTGAACCACCTCTGCCTGATGCATTCCAAGCGCTCCCGCAGTATCACGGATAAAGCATGCGATACAGAACGCCATGTTCGCCGGATTGCCAAGGAATGCAAGACATGCCGCTACAAGTCCGCAGATGACACCGGCAAGTGCCAGTTTTTTCTTTGAATCTGATAAATTCATGTTACTTCCTCCAATCTTTCCTGTGAGTACTCTCCTTACGGCAGCCAGAACGGCCGCCATCCCCTTATCTTAATGCCCGGATATCCGATCACTCTTCATCCACGGCAAGTTCCTGGACAGCCTTAATAGCAGCGTCCACTTCTTCATCCGTATTATAATGTGAGAAGCTGAACCTTACAGCCCCCTGCTCCACCGTCCCAAGAGCCTTATGCATAAGCGGTGCACAATGTCCTCCTGATCTTGTAGAAATACCATATCCTGTAAGAAGCTCGTCACTAACTTCTGAAGAATCATAATCACCGATATTCAGAGTCACGATCGCACAACGGTCCATCGTATCAAAATCCCCGTATACCGTCACATTCTCAATGTCTTTTACCCCTTCATAGAACCGCTGCATCAGCTCCTGCTCCCGCGCACGAACCGCATCGATCCCATGCTCCTCAAGGTAGACGAGAGCTGCGTGAAGCCCGGCAATCCCATGCCCGTTCATCGTACCGGCCTCCAGCGCCGTAGGCATCTGTACCGGCTGCGTCTTGCTGTAAGTCTGCACACCGGTTCCGCCGGCCTTCAGCGGACGGATCTCTACACCCTCCCTGACATACATGCCGCCGGTCCCCTGCGGTCCCAGAAGACCCTTGTGCCCGGTAAAGCACAGCACATCTATCTTCATCTCTTCTACATTAATCGGAAATACTCCTGCCGTCTGGGATGCATCCACCACAAACAATATCCCGTGTTCCCGGGCAAATTCACCGATGGGCTTAAGCTCCACATAATTCCCGGTCAGGTTCGATCCATTCGTACAGACGATCATCTTCGTCTCCGGCCTGACCGCCTTCTTCATATCCTCTATATCGAATCTCCCTCTCTTATCACTCTCTATGATCGTAAGGCTTGTCCCCTTCGCTTCCAGGTCATAGAGCGGCCTTAACACAGAATTATGCTCCAGCATCGTTGTGATCACATGATCTCCCGGCGAAAGCAATCCTCTGATCGCTATATTAAGGCTCTCCGTAGAGTTGCAAGTCAGCACGACCTGCCTTGGATCAGTTCCGCCGAACATACGGCAGAGTCTCTCCCTGGTATCATAGATGATCCTGGATGCACTTAAGGATGCATCGTTCACACCTCTTCCCGCATTCCCCATGGAACTCATGGCAAGCACCACAGCATCGATCACTTCCTGCGGCTTACGCATGGTCGTCGCCGCATTGTCCAAATAAATCATTTTCCCCATCCTTCCTTTCTTCCGACCAAAAAACAGCCCCGAAACAAGTTATTCCGGGACCGTTCCTAGCTATAAGTATATTCCAAATCCTGCATTTCGTCTAATCGAATTCTATAATAAAGCTCTTGCATTATAGATCGTATCTATGAGTCCTTCGTCCTCCTGACCTGATATATCTCTTTCACCACTTTGATAAAACGTTCTGCCGAACCTGTCAACTGATAATTCTTGTTATATACCAGATTGATATCTCTGCCCTCGTCCGCATGCGGAATCGGAAATGCAAGCAGATATCCGTCTCTCGTCTCATCCTTCGTGGCAAGGCGGGACAATACCGATACACCCATCCCCTGTCGCACAGACTTCTTGATAGTCTCCTGATTCTCAATACTGGCGATGACATCCAGGTCCGCAGGATTGATCCCCGCCTTTTTCAACTGCTTCTTAGCCTCCTTGCGCGTACCGGACCCTTCTTCCCGCATGATCACATGCTCTTTCAGGAGCCACTGTATATCTTCCGGAGACTCCTCCTGGAATCTGCGGTATTTCTCCGTATTCGGCGTAACGATCACCAGCTCATCCTTATAGAACGGCATATATTTGCAGTGCTTCTTCTCAAGTACCGTTCCCGTGAACCCTACGTCTGCCATATGATCGATGATCTGCGTCACAACCTTCGTACTGTCTGTCTCTATGATCTTGATCTGTTCGTTCGGATACTTCTCATTGAAACGGATCAGCACTCTCGGCAGCAAATACTGTGCCGGTATCGTAGACGCTGCAATCGTAATACAATGCCGCTCTCCCGTCTCTTTTGCCCCAAAACGTTCTTCTATCTTCTTCTCCAGGTCCACGATCTGTTTGGCATATTTATACAGGTCCTTCCCGTCATCAGACAGGCCGACTTCCTTCGTATTCCTTACAAACAGCCTGGCGCCAAGTTCCTTCTCCAGAGAAGCAATATGCGCGCTGATGGTCGGCTGCGTCAGATACAGTTCCTTCGCGGCTCTTGAGAAACTGCCGCCTTCCGCCACCTGGACAAAAGCCTCTAATTGTTTCAAATTCATTAGTATGCAATCCTTTCGCTCTCTGCTCCTGTCTTCTTCGTCACCTTGATACTATCCATATATTCCAATATCGGCTTCGCACTCTTCCTGCTGGTCTCAAACAGATCCCTGACCTGGGCGATCGTGATCAACGGATCCTCCGCCAGCTTCTTCAAGATCACTTCTTTCGCGCGATCCATATACTCTGTCAGCGTATACATATCCTCCGTCACCTTCACGGCCCTTCTCTCTTCCAGAAGGATATTCAGAATATCATCCGCCGCAGCTCTGTCCGCTCCCTTAAGGTCGATCTCCGAATACCGGACGAAATCATACTTCGCATCCGCAAATGCATCCAACAGAATTCCCGAGATCTTATCGTAGGTCCCGTCCTTCCTCACCTCATATTCCGGCGTACACAGGAATTCGTCAACACGCTTCAGACATCCTGCTCCGATCAAAAGCTCCAGGATCTTGTCGAATACGTTCGGCTTGATCTTCTGGAAATGTGTTGCCTGCACCTCCGCCTTCTTCATTCCATACCGATATGGATATTTCTCTTCATAAGCTCTCAGAGTCTTACCGATGGTCTGCTCGGCTGCCCGTCTGCTGTCTGCATGCCACACATAGGTATCCTTGCGCATAGGGAAGACGCACACCAGTCCCTGGCTCTCCAATTGTCCAACATCCTCCTGCACTTCCTCAACCGAAAGCGCCGTCAGCTTCGCAAGCTCCGCAAGCGTGATCAGCGTGTCTCCATGTCCCTTCACGTGCAGCTCGATCACGTCCGCTGTCGAACCGGATTCTTTGCGCTCCAGTTCTTCTATTACATTCTGCTGGAAACGGCGCTTTACGCCCGGATTCGGCTCTAATACCACGCCGCCTCCGATCGTCTCCATCGGCGAATAGAAACGCACCACAAACTTATCGCCGCGCCTTACCGCCGCTTCCTCCTCCAGTCTAAGCTGTACATAGCCGCTCTCTCCCGGTCCGATCTCCTCCCGGTCCAGAAGAACCGCACGGCACAGGATCTCGCTGGTCCCTGTGTAGAAATGCAGCCGCATATGATTGGTAAGGACACGCATAGACGAATCCAACACCCGAAGCTTCACATCCAGAAGATCCGTGTTCTTCATACTGTTCCTTGGCGCAAGCACGCATCCCCGCTTAATCTCTCTCTTCTTCACATTGGACAGGTTGATGGCCACGCGCTGGCCCGCATAACACTTATCCTTATCCTGCCCGTGAACCTGGATGCTGCGGATCTTACACTCCTTGCCCACCGGATACATCTCAAGAGTATCCTCCTTAGAGATCGTGCCGGACACCAGTGTCCCGGTAATGATGGTTCCGAATCCTGACATAGAAAACGCCCGGTCCACCGGAAGCCTTGGTATCGTCTGGATATCCTTCGCCACCACCTCGTCACTGGTCATCCTCTCGATCGTGCTGATCAGACCGTCGAGCCCTTCGCCTGTCGCCGCCGATACCTTCACCACCGGCGCGTGTTCAAGGAATGTCCCTTCCAGTTCTTCCCTGACCTCTTCTTCTACCAGTTCTAGCCACTCCCCGTCTACCAGATCACATTTGTTCAGAACAATAATACTCTTCTCGATTCCAAGCAGGCTTAATATATCCACATGCTCCTTCGTCTGAGGCATGATGCCTTCATCCGCGGAGATCACCAGCAACACCAGATCCATACCTACTACTCCCGCAACCATATTGTTGATGAATCTCTCATGCCCCGGTACATCAATAATTCCCACACGGTCTCCGCCCGGAAGGTCAAAATAAGTGAATCCCAGGTCAATCGTGATCCCTCTTCTCTGCTCTTCCTCCCAGCGGTCCGTATTCCTTCCCGTCAGAGCCTTGATCAGCGTCGTCTTCCCGTGATCGATATGGCCTGCCGTACCAACTATGATATTCTTCATATCTTAATTCTCCTAATTCTGTCACGCACTCTGCATTATCTTACCCCGATCAAGCTGCGCTCTTCCATAACTTCCAACTCCCTAAGCTGTTCCTCTATTACAGTAAAAGACCTCTCTTCAATCGTTCTGACATCCAGGAGCACCGTATCATTGACCGTCCGCGGAATGATCGGCACCGGAAGATGACGCATACGCTCTTCTAACTCCGTCACGGTGATCTTCTCCGGGTGAATGGCAACCGCCATACTTGGTATCCGCTCAAGCGGCAGCGAGCCGCCCCCTATCTGGGACTCACAGGGCTCAAGCTCTATCCTCGCCGGCAGCTTTGCTTCCAGAAGAAGCTCCCGCAGACGCACTGCCTTCTGCATCACCTCTTCAAGCGGTGCCGTAATCATCCGAAGCACCGGTATATTCTCTATCGCCTTCTCCTCAGACAAATATTCCTGCAGTACAAGCTCCAGTGCCGACGCCGTGAACTTATCAATCCTCAGGGCACGTGTAAGCTGGTTCTTCTTCATCATATCAATGTATTTCCTGCGCCCGATAATGATTCCCGCCTGCGGCCCGCCAAGCAGCTTATCACCGCTGAAGCACACCACGTCGGCTCCCTTCCTGATGGAATCCTGAACTGTCGGCTCATATGTAATGCCATATTTGCTCAGATCAATGAGCACACCGCTCCCAAGATCCTCGATCACCGGGATCCCATGCTCCTTCGCGATCGGGATCAGCTCATCGATCGCCACGCTCTCCGTGAATCCCACGATCCTGTAATTACTGGTATGGACCTTAAGAAGCGCCTTCGTCTCCTCCGTGATCGCACTCTCATAATCGTCATAGTGCGTCTTATTGGTAGTACCCACTTCCACCAGTTTCGCACCGCTCTGCTCCATTACATCAGGAATGCGGAACTTGCCTCCGATCTCCACCAGCTCGCCACGGGAGACCACAACCTCCCCTCCCTTGGCAAGAGAGCTTAAGATCAGCATAACCGCCGCCGCGTTATTATTGACCGCCATCGCGGCCTCCGCCCCTGTGATCTTGCACAGAAGCTCTTCAAAATGAGAATAACGCTCCCCCCTTCTTCCTGCATCCAGATTATATTCCAGATTGGAATATCCGGTTGCAATGGCAGCCAATCTCTTCATATGCTCCTGTCCGATCGGCGCACGGCCAAGATTCGTGTGGAGGATCGTCCCTGTGCCGTTGATGACCATGCGCATGTTCGGCGTATGCATGGCGGCAACTGCCGCCTCAATATTCACCGGAAGCAGTTCTATCTGCTTCTTCGCAGCCTCCTCATCCTCACACTCACCGATAAATCTACGCAGCTTATCCATCTCGGTGTGAATGGACTCCATCACCGTATCTCTGCTGTAACGCCCGATCAATTCCTGAACGGCAGCATTCTCCAACAGTATATCCACCTTCGGAATACTGCGGTACAACATATTCTTATTCATCATTCCTTATCCTTTTCTCAATATTCTTGCGCAATGGCCGCGCCTGGCCATCTTAACCGCACCCGTCTCCGGGTACATAAGGATCAAGACAGCCGTATCAGCTTATCACTCTTCTCTGCCACTCTACCTATAACAGAAACCGTTGTATCCATCCCTGCTCTGTCAAAATCACCCAGCAATTCAGCAAGATGCTCCGGGGCAACGCTGATCAGCAGTCCGCCCGAAGTCTGGGGATCATAGAGCAGATCCAGATAATGCTCTTCAATGCCCTCTGCCTCCACCTTGCCGATCGAGTACCCCCGGTTCTTATAAGCGCCTGCCGGAACCAGCCCCATCTTCGCATAACCGATCGCATCTTCAAAATACGCGATATCCTTCACCCGTATCTCGAAGGTCACTTCACTCGCCGACGCCATCTCCACACAGTGACCGAGAAGACCAAATCCTGTAATATCGGTACATGCCGACACGTCGTACTTCTCCACTGCCTGTTTCCCCTTCTTATTCAGGGACGCCATCACCGTCTGCGCCTCCCTGACCGCTGAAGCGGAAGCCATCTCCGCCTTGATCGCAGTATTCACGATTCCGCTCCCGATCTGTTTCGTCAGTACCAGGATATCTCCCGGCCTGCAGCCATAATTCTTAAATATCTTATCAGGGTGTACAAATCCCGACACACATAG
>CANDQP010000068.1 GCA_947388185.1 uncultured Dorea sp.
CCAAAGAGAAAGTCGCATTGACAGAGGAACAGGAGCAAGCCCTACTCTCATTCATCAAGACGGACAATGTGTATCACAAATATTATGATGATGTGCTGATACTGTTAAAGACAGGACTTCGTATCTCGGAACTGTGCGGACTGACAATTATGGACGTTGATTTTATCCATGAGGTTGTAGTTATCGACCACCAGTTACTAAAGAGCAAGGAACAGGGTTATTATATTGAAACGCCTAAGACAAAAAGCGGAACAAGGCAAGTGCCATTAAGCAGAGAAACGATACAAGCATTTCAACGGGTTATGAAGAAACGCCCAAAGACAGAACCATTTGTGATAGACGGACGAAGCAATTTCCTATTTGTCAATCACAAAGGCAAGCCGAAAGTTGCGATTGATTACAGCACTTTATTTGTCCGTATGGTAAAGAAATACAACAAGCACCACATGGACAACCCTTTGCCACATATCACACCGCATACGCTACGCCATACGTTCTGCACAAGACTGGCAAGCAAAAACATGAACCCGAAAGATTTACAGTATATCATGGGACATTCAAACATCAGTATCACAATGAACTGGTACGCTCATGCGTCCATAGATACCGCAAAATCAGAGGTTCAGCGTCTAATCGCATAAGAAGTATTTACCACGATTTTAACCACGCTTGATAGCGAAAATATAAGAAGATAGACCTAGATATGTGAAGTTTACCACAAAAGAAAAATGCCCGTAGAGCCGATAAAATAAGGCTTTGCGGACATTTAAGAAGATATAAAAAGATAGTCAAAAAGATATATATAATTTGCATAAAACTTAAATTCCGGATTGCAACCGTACAGGTGGAAATATTTTGTCAGACTGCCGGCATCTGACGCCCCGATCCAGACGGCGGCGCAGACCAGCATGATCAGGATCCCCGTTACCAGGAATCCTGCGCCCGGATTCGTCACCTCGATATATGTATCCAGCTTCTCTCCCGAATTCAAGGATTCCAGACTTGATTTTCTAAAAAGCTCTTCGTTCATATCCTTCTCCCCGTCTATCTGCATATCTTAAGGACTACCATCGTGATATCGTCCGCCTGCTCCGCGCCGTCGGCAAATTCATTGAGCGCCGCAAGTATCTTCTCGATACACTCCTTTGGCGAGAGCAATTCCGTATGCTCTAAGACCTTCTCAAGACGGCTCTCGGCAAATAACTCAAACCCGGGATTGACCGCCTCCGTCACACCGTCCGTATACAGAAGCAGCTTGTCGTCCACGCCGAGAGAAATGCTCTGATTCCGGTAACGGATCCCTTCCATTCCCCCAAGCACGAATCCCGGCCTGACTGCGAGCTGTTCTACCGCGCCGTTTGAACGCACCACATACGGAGGGTTATGACCTCCGTTGCTGAACGTAAGCTCCTTTGCCGCCAGATCCCAGACCGCCAGGAAGGTAGTTACAAACATACCCTCTTCGTTATTCTCGGCGAGCTGGTTATTGACCGTCATCAGCACCTTCGCCGGATCCGTTTCCAGGAAGCTCTGGTTCTTAATCATAGTCCGGGCGCTCATCATAAACAGCGCGGCCGGAACTCCCTTGCCGGATACGTCTGCGATCACTACGGCCAGACGGTTCTCATCGATCATGAAGAAGTCGTAGAAGTCTCCGCCCACCTCTTTCGCCGGATCCATAGAAGCATAGATATCGAACTGATCGTGCTCCGGGAACGCAGGAAACGTCCGCGGAAGCACCGAAGCCTGTATCTTGCTCGCCACATCCAGCTCCGCCTTGGTCTTCATAGATTCCGTAGCCAGTGTCACCGCCCGAAAGATCGCCCAGTACATCCAGACATATACCAGCGTCAGCATCCCAAGGAGCACGCTCCAGAATATCTGGTTCAGAAAATGCCCTGACAGATCCCCCACTCCCATGGCTGTAAAGAACGAAAGCGAGATACAAAAGGCAATGCAGGAGATGACCGGCACCCTGATAAACGTTCCCATCCTCCCGTCGGAAGCATCCAGTATCTCCGTAAGCCGGTCTCTTAGATACCGCCGGAATACCAGATACGCAAGCTCAAACAATACGGCACGGCTCAGAACGTACGCCAATATCCCGACTTCTTCCGGGTATACATGGTTAAAATATGCCGGCATCATACTAAGGGGCGCAAAATAGTCATTGATCACAAGCGCCATCAGTACGACCAACACCGTCGTAAAAAGCTTCGTTGACTGGTCGTTGGTAAATCCCAGGAGCGCCGCCGCGATAATGGCGGCAGAAGGCACCAGCATCCTTGCGATATCTACCAGCATCCACAGAAACGTTATGCCCATATTGCAGAACACATCATTAAACTGCTCGTCCGACATATTATTCAGAATATCATCCATATACTGTGACAGCCAGCTCATCCCGATCATAAGAAGGATCACGCCGCATATGATCCCCGCATAAGACCAGAGGATCCGCTTATCCTCCTTCCGGTGTTTACCCAGAATCATATTAAGCATCAGGATTCCCCATATTACGCTGATCCCCGCTGCGATCACATATTTGGCCGCACGTGCTATATCTAATATCATCTCTTCACCTCTGTCAAATTATTTGATCTGCTTCGTAATGACCAGGATATTCTTCCCGTCCTCGTAGCTGTATACCACATCATCCATGCTCTTCTTGGTCATGTAGATCCCAAGCCCGCCGACTCCTCTGTCTTCCACTCCAAGCGTTATATCAGGATCCTCCCTGGCAAGCGGATTATAGGGCGTTCCCTCATCCTCGAACCGAAGAGATACCCTCCTTGCGTCCTCGTCCACATCCATTCGGACCGTCGCCTTGCCAATCACCGGATTATAAGCGTAATTGGCAATATTCACGAAGATCTCCTCAATGGCGATCTCCAATTGGACCTGTGCCCGCGGCGGGCAATCCAGTTCATCTAACTTTTCTACTATAAAATCATTCACATCTTTTAACTTCTCCAGCTCGGCCGGAACTGTAATCTCATAATTCAACAGATACTCCTCCTCTTCGTCTTTTCGGTATTGTTATTATATCCGTCCCAAAATCAGAAGACAAGTTTCACAATGCTATCTTTAGACAATCTTTAACTTTCTTTAGACTTCCTCAAAAGCATGGCATTTCCTCTCCCTTCATAGTATACTGACAGGAAATAGTGCAATTTTATTCCCGTTAAGGAGGCGAGACAGCTATGCCAAATACTACACATCAATATCAATTTAACACCGACAGAGAACAAGCCAAGGCCTCTTCCCTGTCGGCATCCGCTATCGGGAAAGGGATCGCGGGCGATTCCGGCGAACTTAGGAATTCCGTCGTGGAGGGAGTCGAAAAGACGCTTAGAACACGCATGAAAAATGCCAATAAAACTTCTTCAAAAAATGCCAAAGCACTTCGCAGCCTGGTAAAGTCCAAGGTCGATGATTATAATAATAAATTATCGGACATCCAGACCCTTGAAGAGAACAGCCAGTCTCTTCAGTCAGAGATCGACCAGAAGACAGCCGAGAAGGAGGCTCTTGAAGCTTCTGAGGGCTACAAGGCTCATAAAACAGAATGGAGTTCCTCTCAGACAGACTATCTCTCTAAGAGAAAAGCCGCCGCCAATGAAGAGTACATGAAGAAAAAACAACAGGATCTCTCTTCCCGGGAAGCATATATGGATGCATATACTAATTTACTCGCGGCCTCAAAACAGCAGATGGATACTTCCCCAAAACGCTCTAAAAAGGACCAACAGGCAGCAGAAGCTCTCTATGCCGCCAATCTGCACGAATGGACGGAAGGCCAGCGTAAGCTGACCGAGGAACGTACAGCAGTACGAGCATACAGACAGGCAGACTCAAGACATCTTACAGACGAATATTACACGGAACTCATATCAGAGCGGGACGCTGCAAAGATACGTTATGACCAGGCGGACGCCGCGTTCAAAACGGAACGCGCAAGAGTTCAAAGGCTTGCATCAGAGATTCATGATGCGGCCGGAGAATTAACGGCGCTGCAAAAAGAACAAGGAGAGAAAAAAGCTGATATCTTAAAAAATTCCGAACAGGATCATGCAGATCTCACGTCGCGGATCTTGAAGCACCATGAATCGTCCGCAGGTTATTCATCCCTGTACGACAAAGCGGCCATGCAGTATTATATAGTGAAACGCAAGAAAAATGCTGAGGAGACCAAGAAGACTACGATCCAAGGCCGCAGCAAGAATATCTCTGAATATGTAGGACATCCCGAACTCTCTCCCTTTTCTCTGGCACACAAGTTTGCGGAAATAAAACGCAATCCCAAGAGTACCCAGAAGCATAAAATAGAGATCAGTGACTTCGCGGATACCGGTAACCCTGCAACCCACCATATTATACACCATAAGTTCATTACCCTGACCCAGGATAACAAAGTTTACCGCCTGGACTCCGAATATAAGATCCAGACCGACGATCCGGCGGGTTCGGCAGGCACAGCGCCTGCGCATCTTACGGACTTGACTGATCACTCCATCAACCAGACTGACCGGCACGGCCAATACAAAACAACCGCCAACACCCTTGCGATCCAGACCGTCGTGACCGGCAGCGCTTTCCACGGCCAAGATGTAAACGGTCTCTGGATAGACGGAGAATTCGTTCCCTCCAACGGCGCGGCCTATCAGTCCGTATCGGACGCCAGGCGCAAATATCAGAAGAAAATGGAAGAACACGGCGATTTTGACCAGGATGACGAGCTCGCCCTTGCGATCCGTGATTCCGATTTCTTCAATCACATTTACGCGGAAAATATTGAATACTATGCAAAATATCCGGGCGATCAGGAACTTCGGAAAACTACTCAGCTCGATGAGGCCGACCCAGCCGACCCAGCCCTCAGCCTGGCCGCTCTGAAGTTAGACTACAAAGACGCTGACGAAGATCATAAGGCCCTGCATCTGTTCCAACAACGGAAAACCAGTCATCTGGCGGCGCTTGCGGCGGATGATTCTGAGCTCTACACGGACGGAGCCCAGAGAGACCGGGTGATCGCTAAACTGGTTCACGCCATGCTGGTTCTTAACAAAGACCGGAAAGCAGCCATCCAGATCGCTGATCAATATGGCAGCAAAGCACTGAAAGATACCGTTGCCAAATCCAGCGAAGGTAACTTTGCCTCGCTTTTATATGCCTGTGAAGCCGTCATGGTAGGTGATTCCGAGACAGAATCCACTGCCGCAAAATTCTTTGGAGCATCCGGAGAATTCCTGGATGGAGACGGGCCGCTTAAAGGCACTGCCGCCGAAGGTTTGATCAACTATGACCAGATCATGGATACTTACGAAACGCTTAACAATACCTACGGATTAGCAAGCGGGAAGATCCAGCACATCGATAAGCTTGACGCCCAGATGAAAAAAGCCAAGAAAGAATTCGGTGTCGAATCAGGCAGATACAAGCGCCTGGAAAGCAAAAAAGAAAATGCAGAGCGGGACTTAGAACACGGACTTGGCGGCGATATACTCGGAATCATAAACAGCGTTAAGAACATCTTCTTCAGCTTCAAGACCTTCGTCGATATGTGCAGGGAAAAACGCTTCTTATCAGATGAACATGCCGCTGAAAAGGATTTACAGAGCCGGTATGTATCTGTATTTGACTACATCTTCGATGTCGGGAATGCCATCTTGAATCTGGCGGATTCTATTCTGGGACTTCTCGACAACGATATATTTGATCTGTCATGCGTGTCGCCTTTCGGCGAACTGGTATCTTTTGTAAAAGATGTGTTCGGAACAATGGAAAGTGCATATAAGGTGGTGCAAAGCTCCAGAAAGGTGCATCATATCACCAAGACCATGGATACGGTCGCAACCGGCAGACTGACGGAGGGCACCGGTGCAAACGCCATAACCGTGAACATATCCAAAGCAGTCAAAGCTAATCCGCAAGTCATGTATCTTCTGGGGAGAGCACGGAACAAAGCCGGCAAAGACGTTGCGGACAGTACCATAGATACTGCCACCGGAGCCGTGAATACCGGTGGGCACTTCGCTACTCCGCTTGGCAGCAAGATCATAAAAATAACCACATCGGCAGTCAGTACGCTTGGCAAACTGATCACCAACGGCGTCTACCAGGGTAAAGAGAAAACTGCCGCTCTAAAGGCCGCCTTCAAAAACAACTACAGCCAATACCAGAAGAACCCTAATTTTGACCGTATACTGAAAATGACGACCGGCATCCGTTCACTGAAACATCTGACTGGCGTATCGCGGATCTTTGCCGCTATTGACACCCATCATATGCTAAGGAGCGCACCTGCCACAAGTAAGGCGTTCAAATACGCCAAAACAGCTATGGGCGCCTTCTATAACCCCAAACAAAACCCGCGCCCGCCGCTGGATACGGACAAACAAGGATACGACGCTATTCCTCTGTCGGCTATCTTAGGCCATGTGAATGAAGGCGACGACTGGCGCGATAAGCTTCTGGCCGCGGTCCGCTAAGACCATTAACTGCAAAAATGTAAGGAGATCAGAATGATTAGAGATAATTTACAACAACAGATCAAGAAGCTGCTTTCAGATGAACTCGGCGAAGTGATCGAAAATAACGGCGTCCTGCGCGCATTTGCCGAAGGACTTGGCATGTTTGACCGAAGCGCTATCGTAGAGCTTTCCTGGATGGAATTCGCCGACGGCGCCAAAAACGCCTGGCCCATCCTGCAGTTCTATTCTACTCTGGCCGCCGAGATCGAGGACAAAGACATAGCCGGGATCAAGCGCCGTCTGACTGACCTGAATGAGCAGACCATGCTCGGCCATTACGGATATTACGCCCCCTTGCACCAGATCTACCACTGCTATCGGCTGCCCCTTGACCCGGATTGTCCGGAATCCTCATTGAAGCTTACGGAGTACAGCTTAAAACAGATCCTCCGGCAGCTCGACGTATTCCTTGATTACGTGCTGACCATTGCAGACGATCCGGAATCTATGGATGTGGAAGAATACGCCATGGTCACCCATGCCGGGGATATCCTGAGTGAATGTATCGGAGTCTTACAGGATGCGTTCGAAAGTATCGATCTTCCCCCTGCCCGGGACTCTAAGTAAGGTCTCATGGCAGAAGTAAATGGAGTAAACTATGGAATTCTTAGAAACTACTATCTGCCTGATCCTCGCCCGGACGACCCTCTGGCTGGAAGAACAGGGGCATACAGACATCTATGACCGGTTCCCTTCCGTCGGCCGGATGATCCAGACGGTAACCGAGGCAGACATCAAAGCCTGGTCCCATGCCGAAGGAATCGGCAGGGAACGCTATGACCGTCTGCTGCGGCTTGCCGGGGATACCGACCAGGAGGATCATGTGATCGAATCGGCTATTGATCTGTGCCTGGCAGTTCTCCATATACCGGAATTTGCCGCGCTTCTGCAATACTATACCGGTTCCGGCGTAACCCTGAACCTGGCCTATCGGCTGGAAGGGATCTCCTTTCCTTCTTGGGAAGACGTACGCCGAAAACTTAACGGTCTTTCCCGGATCTGTTACATAGACCAGCGTAAAAGCCCTGTCAGATACGTGGAATTGATGTTGGACGACCGGGTATTTGCCTATCTGCAGGGCGACGATCTGCCTGGCGCCCCTTTGAGTTCCCTGTGCAGTATCCTCTCCTATAAGGAAGAGCTTCATCCGCTCTATGCCTATGAGGAGCTGGCAAGACGTGCGGCCGCACATCTTAAGATTCCGGAAGCCGCCTCTCCTCCTGCATTGGCAGATTATGAAGATCCGACAGGACAGACCGCCGTTTGGCCGCAGAGTACGATATGTGACAGACCGGCTCAGGGTTCTTCTTCCTGTCCCTGGACAACCGGGCACGTAGTCCAGCTTGCCGGAATCGGTGGCAGACGGTTCCTTACCAGGCATATCGGGAAGTTACTTAAGAAAGATATAATTCTTGCCGACCTTGCGAATTGGGCTGGTATGAATGACAAAGACTTCCCTGTCTACAGCATGCAGCTGATCCGGGAAGCCCTTTTTGATGACGCCGGAATCTGTCTCTACGAACTGACAGAGGAAAGTCTGAGATCCATAGGCGTCTCTGTGACGGCGCTGACAGAATATCTGCTGCTTCCCGCAGTCAGACAGGGGCTTCCTCTGATTCTGTGCACGGAGACGGATTCTCTTGTCTTTAGCACTCTCGAGATCGGGAGCGGCTCCCTGCAAGGCACAACAACAGATAAGGATTCCGTCCAGAGTCCGCAGCATGCGTCCGAATACGGGCAAACCATCCTCCGGCTTACGCTTACACCGTTAGATTATCAGATGCGAAAGAAAGTATGGCAGGGATTCATCAGCCAATACAGCCTTGATCTGGACGCCGCATCCTGCGCACAGCACTACCGTCTGATTCCAGACGAGATCTCCCGTGTGCTGGAAGCCTGGCAGACACAAGGCGGACTTAAAGGTTCCAAAGACGCGAACTTTCATTTCTCCAGGCTATGCTATCAGGTCGTAAGTCAGAATATCAAAGACACTCCTGGCAGCAGCCTTGGCTGCGTCATCTATCCGCAGATATGCCTGGACGACCTTAAGATCGCCGCATCCATCCGCGAGGACTTAGATCACGTGATCGCCAGCGTGAATGGCAGCGGCAAGATCTTCGAAGAATGGGGCCTGAAATCAAAATATGCCTACGGACGCGCCGTCACGGTTCTGCTCTGCGGTCCTCCCGGCACCGGCAAGACCATGAGCGCACACGCCGTCGCGAATGCCCTTGGCATCCCTCTCTACCAGGTGAATCTGTCGAACATCGTAGACAAATACATCGGCGAGACAGAGAAGCACTTGGAGCAGGCATTTCTCTATGCCGAGAAGACGAATATGGTGTTATTCTTCGATGAAGCCGATTCCCTCTTCGGGCGGAGAAGCGAAGTCTCCGATGCCAAGGACAAGTATGCCAACACGGAAGTCTCTTATCTCCTCCAACGGATCGAGCAGTACGAAGGCGTAGTCCTGATGGCTACTAATCTTATGAATAATATAGATCCGGCGTTCCTTCGGCGCATGAAGTATGTCGTCCGCTTTCAGCCGCCGGATGAATCTCTGCGCCTTGCGATCTGGAAGAGCTGCCTGGCGCCGAAGCTCCCCACAGACCATCTGGATCTCCCCTACCTTGCCCGCCAGTTTGATTTCTGCGGCGGAACGATCAAGAACATCCTGCTGAACGCCTGCGCGATCTCGGTCTGTGAGAATGAAGTCCTGAACATGCGGCATATCTTAAAGGCTGTCAGGGACGAGTATCTCAAGATGGACCGCATTATCGACGCCGATATGTGGGGGGAATACGCTTATCTGATTTCACTCTGAGAAAGGAAGAATTATAAGTAATGAATATTGAAAAAATTATCATGGAAAGTGTGACGGCAGACGCCAAAGGAGTATTTATCACCGGTATGGATTCAGAAATACTCTACCGCAGCGGTCTTGAGAATTTCGACAACGCAAAATGGACAAAATGGCAGAATTGTTATTTCAATGATGAAGAGATCAATACCAGCTAGGAATGGGAAATATTTGATAAGGCAAACGACTGCTGCTACCGCGTCAATTCTATACCTGTGGTACACGAAGGCCAGCCATATCTGGTGCACTATGTAAACGATACTCATGAATATATCGATCTGTTCCGCGGTCTTTCTGATTATTCCAAAGGATGGCAGGAAATGTCCTCCGTCCAGAAAGCGATCAACGAAAGGCTGTCATTTCAGATCGTACAAGCCCTGGCTGACGCCATCGACGCGAAAGACGCATATACGAACGGACATTCCAGAAGAGTCGCCATCTATGCGCAGGAAGTCGCCAGACGTTACGGATACTCCGAAGAACGCCAGAATGAGATCTACATGATGGCCCTTCTGCATGACGTCGGTAAGATCAGCATACCGGACGCCGTGATCAACAAACAGTCCAAACTGACGGACGAGGAATTCGGCCTTATTAAGAATCATACGGTTGCAGGATTCAGTATCCTAAAGAACATTGAAGAGATGCCTAAGCTCTCGATCGGCGCGCGCTGGCACCATGAACGCTATTCGGGCGGAGGATACCCGGACTCCCTTCAAGGTGAAGAGATCCCCGAAGAGGCCCGCATCATTGCCGTGGCGGACAGCTATGACGCCATGGCAAGCAAACGGAGCTACCGCGACGCGCTTCCCCAGAAGGTTGTACGGGAAGAAATCGAAAAAGGAAAAGGGACCCAGTTCGATCCTGAGTTCGCGGATATCTTTCTCCAAATGATCGACGACGATAAGGAATACCGGATGAAGGAACAGTCGGAATTGGATTAGGGTGTTGCTGCAAAATATTGAAAAAGCGCTGCATGGAAAATTTTGTCCCGTACAGCGCTTTTTTGTCATACAATTGCTTCTATCAGAGTCTTCCCCTTTATCCTGACTTCCTTTATTCCCTGCCTCTTCGACTGATTAAAATTAAATGTCAGCAGATATCCTATATCCTGATGATAGGACTCCATATAGCCAAGAAGCTGCTCTTCTGCTTCTTTATAAGCTTTGGGGCCATACCAGAGCTTAGTCTCGATAATAAATAATTCTCCATGATAATATACAATAACATCTGTCCGAGTATTATTACCCGTCACGGATTCAAGGGAATAATGCCCCGTACCATTTATAATCGGTCTGAGATATAAAAGAAAATATTTTTTCCCTTCTTCCTCAATAAACCGTTCTCCTTTATGAACATACAGATCTGTAAAATGTTCCGTGAACCTCTCCAGAATCAACTTCATATTTAATTTTCCATTATCTACAAACTGATTCTTATCCCGCAAGGATGCCTTATAGATATCAAGGCTTTTGATCTCTTCCTGCGAAAGAAAATAATCAGCCAACACCTTTGCAAAAATCTTGTTAGCCGGAGCAACAATTCCTCCTACATTTTTTATAATACCGAACATCGACGCAAGATCAATTTCCTGAGCAGACGCGTTATAAGACACTGTTTCTCCTCTGAATATCTTATTTTGAAGGATACTGTTCAGATTAGGATGATTAATGATCTTCCCTATGATAGATTCAAACAATGTATTCTTCTCCGATGTCAGAATACGTTCTGCTTCCACAAATCCTTTCAAAGTCCAGGCCGCAGACTTACTTCCCTCCATCACACTGATATCCTCATCCATCAATTGACACAATCTGGAAACCAGAAACGGATAACCGGAAGTATAGTTATAAAGCAGGTCTGACATCTCATCAATGTTCATTCCAGTGTGATAATCTGTCTCATATTCCCGAAGCATTCCTGCAATTCCGTCTTTGGAAAAACTCATATCAATTTTAAACGGAATCGCTATATTCCATGGACTATTGACCCCGCGTTCTCCTTCTGGACGCAATTTAAGCTTCAGATTCTTTATATCATACACACCCGCCAGAATAACTGATTGAAAAGTAGGCTGAACGATCCGTTGAATATAGTAAGCTCTAAGCTGCGCCAAAAAGTCTAAAAAAACCTGATTATTCGTTGCACTATCCACTTCGTCAATGATCAAGATGATCGGCTTGTCCGAGGCAGCACAGATATCGCTCAGATACTCGAATAACATCTGCAATGTAAAATACGGACTGCGCTGTATGATCACTGACTGCAATTCTTCCATAATCTGTTTTAAAGCATCGTTGTGGAACAACTCATTTTTTCTCAATGTTCTCAAAAACACTCTTGCAAATGAAAGCGAAAACGCATTTCCATTTTCAAAAACCGCCGCATCAAACATCTGAAAATCCATCAAAACCACGTAATAATCCTTTTTCAGCCGTTGTTCCAATGCTACCAGCGTCGTGGTTTTCCCATACTGCCTCGCACGGTTGATCGTGAAATAATTTTCCCGATCCACAAGAGCCTTTATATCTTCAATTCGCTTATCGATATTTACCATATAATGCTTCTTTGGCATACATACGGCAGATGTATTGAACGTCTTAGCCATGAATGATTCCCCTTCTTCAATCTGCTCTTTCCATTCTACGATTAAGTGCTTATTTCACAGTATACATACTTCCCTGCCTATATTGTATGGTTTTATTATCGCTTTTGCAACAAAATATTTATGAAATTTTATGCTTACATTGTTACCTCTTTCCTCTATGATTCTCCTCCTCTTCTGTTCCCTTTACATTGGCAACAATCCGACTTTGTTCCATCAATAAAAAGCATTCTACTCTTCTTCCTCCCTCACCTGCGGAATCAGCGAAGCCGCCAGCTTCCCTTTTCCTCTCTGCTTCAGGTACAGAACCCCCACGACAGAGAACACCACCGCCCCGATAAAGTTCACCAGCAGATCCTTCATAGTATCCACGATCCCCACATCCAGATAACCGCCGAGCTTCCACTCCTGTCCGTTGACCACCAGGGAATCAACAGCCACCTTCACCGGCACATTCGCACCGTCCGGATTCAGCTTGACCGAGCTGATCGCAGGCAAGATCCAGTCCTTCTGCATATCCGTCTGGAAGAACCAATCCATCCCGAATTCGAAGAACTCCCACAGCACCCCTACCGTCATAGAGAAACAGAATGCCACAAACGCCACAAAATACGGCGACATCTTGATAGAAAACCGTTCACTCCGATTGAAAATATCGATCATGGCAAACCCGATCGCCGCCATCAAAAATCCGTTGGTCGTATGTAACATGGTATCCCAGATGGATATCTTCACATAGAACGCATGGATCTCCCCTAAGATCTCCGCAGAAAATATGAAGATCAGGATCACCGCCTGCAATCCTGCAGGAATGCTCACCCCAAGCTTCTTCTCAATAATCTTCGGTACCATAAAAAGGATCAGCGTCAATATCCCCAGGAACATATTGTGATAATTCCCCAGGAAAAATTGACGCACGATCGATGCCGTCACCAATATCATCAACACTAATTCTACCTTCGTCCTCTTCTTTGCCGCTCCCATATCTCTTCCTCCGTATCTGCCTCTTAATATACAGATTGAACGCAGCGTTCTGCAGTCCAAACTTTCCCAATCATTATAAAGTTTTTACTGCACATAATCCGTTTTTTGTGGCAAACGGTACTTTTTAGGGGCAAACAAAAATACTCTTCAAAGACAGAAAGCAAAATCTCCCTGTCCCCGAAGAGCATCCTCATCGAAAACATTTATTCAATATCTCAACCGCTTCCTTGATCTGCTCCTCCGTAAGATTCGCATACCCAAGTAAAATGGTCGCTTCCGCTTCCTCCCGCTTCCCGATCCAGTAATCCGACATCCCATACACCCGGATATCCTCCGCCCCGGCTCTGCGGATCAGTTCTTCCTCCGTCATCCCGTTGTGAAATGTCAGCAGGAGATGGACTCCCGCATGCTCCCCGGATATAGTCAGGATATCCGACATACTCTTAAGCCCTTCGATCAGCACATCGTGCCGGCTCTTATACAGCGCCCTGGTCTTGTTGAGATGCCGTTCGTAATACCCCTCTTCGATAAACCTCTGTACGATCATCTGGTCCACCTTTGAGACGGTAGAATGCACGAAATCAGCCTTCCTCTCGTATTCTGCCAGAAGCGGCCCCGGCAGCACCATATAGCTTAAGCGGATCGCCGGTGCAATGGACCTGGAAAATGTACCCAGATAGATCACCTTCTCATGGACGTCGTACCCCTTAAGGGCAGGAATCGGCTTCCCCTTATAGCGGTACTCGCTGTCATAATCATCCTCCACGATATACCGCCCTTCTTCCTTCGCCGCCCACCGAAGCAATTCCATTCTCCGGTTGATGGGCATCACGATCCCGGTAGGATACTGGTGGGACGGAGTCACATATGCAACATCCGCCTTTGATTCTTCCAATTCCGATACCTTCATTCCGTTTCTGTCCAAAGACACCGGCACCGTCTCATAGGACAATACATCCGCCATGCGGTACGCCTGCTTATACGCCGGATTTTCAAATGCGATCCGATGTTCCCTCCCTAATACCATGCTTAGGAGCATCAGTATATAATCGCTTCCCGCGCCGACGATAATCTGCTCCGGGGTGCAATTCACCCCCCTGGCCTGATGCAGATAGCTGCAGATGGCACTGCGAAATCCATACTCGCCCTTAGAATCCCCGGAGCGGAACAGTTCTATCCTGTCGTCGATCAGGATATCCTTCGACAGCTTCCTCCAGGCATTATAGGGAAAGCTTCTAAGATCCACGCCATTGGGCGAAAAATCATACCGATACTTCTTCTCTTCCTTCCTGACGGCCAGAATCTGCTTATTCTCTCTTTCCAGATGATACAATTCCTCCGTCTGCGCCACGAAGAATCCCTTATACGGCTTTGACTCGATGTATCCTTCCGATAGAAGCTGCTCATAGGCAAGCTCTACCGTACTCCTGCTGACCTCCAGATGCTTTGACAATGCCCGCGTGGACGGCAGCTTCTCTCCGTATGCGAACCGCCCCTGCTGGATGTCTGTCTTAATGTAGCCGTAGATCTGCTCATAGAGAGGAATCTTAGAGCGGCTCTTAAGATTCATCGTCAACTCATTCATATCATCACACTGCCATCTACTTCGGCAGCTTAAAAGAACTCTTAAGCGACACGATCCGATTAAATACCAGCGCCTCCGGCGCGGAATCCTTAGAATCGATACAGAAGTATCCGTTCCGCACAAACTGGAAGCTGTCGCAACCCTTCGCATCCGCAAAGCTATCCTCCACATAGCAGTCCTTGCGGACGATCAGAGAATTCGGGTTCAGATTCAGAGAACCGTCCTCCTTATTATAGACGCCCTTCTCCTCGTCCACCAGATTCTCATAGAGGCGCATCTCAGCCTGCTTCGCATAAGGCGCCGCTACCCAGTGAATCGTTCCCTTGACCTTCCGCCCGGTGAATCCTGTCCCGCACTTCGTCTCCGGGTCGTAGGTTGCGTGTACAACCGTCACGTTGCCGTTCTCATCCGTCTCATAGCTTACGCATTTGACAAAATATGCGTGCATCAGGCGCACTTCATTGCCCGGGAACAGACGGAAATACTTCTTTGGAGGCTCGATCATGAAGTCCTCCCGCTCAATATACAACTCCCGACCAAACGGAAGCCTGCGCATCCCAAGTTCAGGATTCTCCAGATTATTCTCCACCTCCAGATACTCCGTCTCACCTTCAGGATAATTGTCGATCACCAGCTTGATCGGATCTAAGATCGCCATCATCCGAGGACGCTTTAACTTCAGATCTTCTCTGATACAATATTCAAGCATGGCATAGTCTACGGAACTCTGGCTCTTAGACACCCCGCACATCTCGATAAACATCTGCAGGGATTCCGGGGTAAATCCTCTTCTTCTAAGCGCCGCAATGGACACAAGCCTCGGATCATCCCAGCCGTCCACGATACCGTCCATTACCAGCTTCTTGATGTATCTCTTGCCGGTTACCACATTGGTCAGATACAGCTTGGCAAACTCGATCTGACGCGGCGCCGGGTCGAATTCACATTCCTTCACCACCCAGTCATAGAGCGGTCTGTGATCCTCGAATTCCAACGTACAGATAGAATGGGTGATCTTCTCCACCGCATCCTCGATCGGGTGCGCGAAATCATACATCGGGTAGATACACCACCGATCCCCCGTATTGTGATGCGCCATGTGCGCCACACGGTAGATCACCGGATCACGCATGTTGATATTCGGGGATGCCATATCGATCTTGGCACGCAAGACCTTCTCGCCGTCCTTGTATTTCCCGTCCTTCATCTCTTCAAAGAGCCGCAGATTCTCCTCCACAGGACGGTCGCGGTATGGGCTGTTCTTCCCGGGTTCCTTAAGAGTACCACGGTATTCCCGGATCTCGTCGGCCGTCAGGTCGCAGACGAATGCCTTCCCCTTCCTGATCAGCTTGACCGCACATTCATACATCACTTCAAAATAATCCGATGCAAAATACAGGTGCTCCTTCCAGTCAGCGCCGAGCCACTTCACATCCTCCTTGATAGATTCCACAAACTCCATATCCTCCTTGGTCGGATTGGTGTCATCGAACCTCAGATGAAAGGTTCCGTTATATTTCTTCGCCAGACCGGAATTCAGAAGGATTGATTTGGCGTGTCCGATATGAAGATATCCGTTCGGCTCCGGCGGAAATCTGGTACACACCTCGGAATAAACGCCCTCTGCAAGATCCTTATCTATCTCCTGCTCTATAAAATTCTTAGAAACTGTCTCTTCTCCCATCATTGCTCCCACTGCCGATACCCCTCGCCGGCAGACTATCCTTTCCTAAATATATTTAACCAGTGACATTTTATCACAAAATATATGTTGAAACAAGGTAGTTTTAGGCTTCCATGCGCTTTTTCAGGCCAAGCCTAAAATTCCCGTCCGGTGAAGACTGCTACAGACCGGGGACGCATGATAAATTCATGATCAATGCGCGCTTCCCGTCCTTCTTCATAGTAATACCTTCCTTCCCCGTCGCCGTATGTGTTGACGCTTAAATGCCATGCAGCCATATTGTTAAGATGCGGCAGCGTGATCCTCACATCCTCCCAGTGAGCATTCACCGTTATATACACCAGATCATCCTTCCCATTCTCCTTGTCATATCCGGCAAAGCTTATGGAAAATGTCCTTGTATCCTTAGGCAGCATTAATTTCTCCGCATTAACATCATGCGCGTGTAACGGCTCCATGCCGCAGACCGCATCCGGCAGCTTCTTGCGGATGATCGGGTGTTTGCTCCGATAACTGATCATGAACCGGAAGAAATCGAACAGTTCCCGGTTCTTCTTAAGCATTCCCCAGTCAAGCCAGGATGTCTTGTTATCCTGACAATAACAGTTGTTATTGCCGTACTGAGTATTGCCGAATTCATCTCCGGCGAAAAACATCGGCGTCCCTCTGCTGCACAGAAGCACGGCGCAGGCATTACGGATCATACGAAACCGCAGCTTAAGGACCTCGGGATCATCCGTCTCTCCCTCCGCGCCGCAGTTCCAGCTTCGGTTATCATCCGATCCGTCCTTGTTATCCCATCCGTTTTTCTCGTTATGCTTTTCATTATAGGAATACAGGTCATAGAGCGTAAACCCATCGTGACAGGTCAGGAAATTCACGCAGGAATTATATCCAGCATAAATATCCGAATCATCCGGAAATACTCCTCCATAGATATCTCCTGATCCCGCTATGCTCCACGCCGCATTCTTGTATTCCCAATTCTCTCCCTTAAGGAAGCTTCTGACCGAATCCCGGTATCTCCCGTTCCATTCCGCCCACCGCCTGCTTGCCGGGAAGCTCCCCACCTGGTACATGCCGCCCGCATCCCACGCCTCGGCGATCAGCTTGACATTGCTGAGTACCGGATCATAGGAAAGACTTCGGAGTAGGGGCGGATTGTTCATAGGCGATCCGTCCTCATTTCTCCCAAGGATACTCGCCAGATCAAACCGAAACCCGTCCACCCGGTAGCTGACCGTCCAGTACCTTAAGCATTCCAGGATCAATAGCTTCACGATAGGATGATTACAGTTCAATGTATTGCCGCAACCGCTGAAATTATAATAATTGCCGTCCGGCGTCAGCATATAATACACCTTGTTGTCAAGCCCCTTGAAGCAGAATGACGGTCCGTTCTCATTGCCCTCCGCCGTATGGTTAAAGACCACGTCTAGGATCACCTCGATCCCGTTGTCATGAAGCGCCTTAATAAGCTCCTTTAACTCTCTTCCCTCATGATTGTATTCCTCCGACGCCGCATAACTGGTATTCGGCGCGAAGAAACCGACCGGATTATATCCCCAATAATCCAGAAGCCTCTGCCCGTCCACCTCGCGCACATCCCGCATCTCGTCGAACTCAAATATCGGCATCAGCTCCACAGCATTGATCCCCAGTTCCTTTAAATAAGGAATCTTCTCCATCAATCCCGCAAATGTCCCCCGATGCTCAACCCCTGACGACGGGTGCTTGGTAAATCCCCTGACATGCAGTTCATAGATGACCAGATCGCACATCTCCCTGCTGGACTGCGGCATATCTCCCCAGTCAAACTTATCCTCCACTACTCTCGCATGGTAGGCGCCGACCTTCCGGTCACCCCATCCGCGCCACCCCGCGATTGCCCTTGCATAAGGATCTAAGATCACATTCTCGCGTTTGAACAGAAGTCCCTTCTCCGGCTGATAAGGCCCGTCGATCCGGTACGCATATTCGAATTCCCGGATATCGAGATCGAACACGATCATCGAGTACACGTCCCCAATCTTGTACTCGTCCGGGAACGGCAGCACCGCATAAGGCTCCGCCATTCCCCGATGAAACAAAAGGAGTTCACAATAATTACCGTAATGCGTATGAATCGTAAAATTCACTCCGCTTGGAAGAACCGTAACTCCATTAATATCGAACATTCCCGGACGCACCGGATACCCTGCGATCTCCCCCATAGGCTTTACAGTTCTCGAATAATCCTTCGGAAGTTTACTGCTGTATGCTTTCATATAGCTCCTCTCCTCTCTGACATAAAACTATTATGCTCCTGTTTCTGTCTTAACCCCAAACCCTGCGGCAATAAGACTGTGATTATCAAGGTACGTTTACAAAATCCGGTTATACAAAATTCTGTAAGTTATGTCAAAAAAGGGGCTATCTGAATACGATAGCCCCTTATGAAGCTGCCTAGCGGAATCGAACCGCCGACCTCCGCCTTACCAAGGCGACGCTCTACCGACTGAG
>CANDQP010000069.1 GCA_947388185.1 uncultured Dorea sp.
AGAAATATAAGACCATAGAGGCTCTGAATAAGGCATGGAATCTGTCATTCTGGGGACATACGATCTATGACTGGGATGAGATTGTACTGCCGAATGCCCTCAGTGAAGGTCTGGAAGGAGACAAGACAGCATTTGCGGGCATTTCTATTGACTATATGAGGTTCAATTCAGACAGTATTCTGAATAACTTCAAGATGGAACGGGACGCTATACGGCAGTATGACAAGGATACCCCGATCACCACGAATCTGATGGGAACGTTTAAGGGACTGGATTATTTCAAATGGGCGAAGGAGATGGATATTGTTTCCTGGGATAACTATCCGGGCTATGATACGCCGTGGGGTGTGACGGCTCTGCGCCACGATCTGATGAGAGGTCTTAAGGACGAGCCGTTCATGCTGATGGAGCAGACGCCGAGCCAGCAGAACTGGCAGGCTTATAATTCCCTGAAGAAGCCGGGGCAGATGCGCGCCCAGAGCTATCAGACGATCGCACACGGCGCGGATACGATCCAGTTCTTCCAACTTCGAAGGTCGGTGGGCGCATGTGAGAAATTCCACGGCGCGGTAATCGGTCATGTGGGATCGGAGAATACTAGAGTTTTCCGGGAGGTATCGGAGTTAGGCGCGGAGCTTGAGAAGATCGGTAAGTTTATCATCGGCTCACGGAATGAATCGAAGGTGGGAATCATGTTCGATTGGGACAACTACTGGGCTTTGGAATATACGAGTGGCCCGACCGTGGATCTTAAGTATGTGGATCAGATCTGGCAGTATTATGAATATTTCTATAAGAAGAATATATCTGTAAGTATGATTCCGGTGGATGCGGACCTTAGCAGATATGACCTGGTTGTGGCGCCGGTGCTGTATATGGTGAAGGAAGGTATGGCAGAGGCGATCGAGGAGTATGTGGCCAAGGGAGGAACCTTCTTGACGGGATTCATGAGCGGTATCGTGGATCAGTCGGATAATGTGCATCTTGGAGGCTATCCGGGACCGCTGCGTAAGCTTGCAGGTATCTGGGCGGAGGAGATCGACGCGCTGGCTCCGGAGCACAGGAATGCGATCGTGTTCAAGGACGGAACCAGGGAAGAATGCAGGATGCTGTGTGACATTATTCATCTGGAAGGAGCGGAAGAGGTTGCGCAGTACGGCAGTGATTTCTATGCAGGGACTCCGGCAGTTACGAGGAATCAATTCGGAGATGGATATGTGTACTATGTAGGAACGGTGCCGTCGGAGAACGGGATTGCCAAGGTTCTCGGGATGGCGTGCGGCGACGCGGAGGTCAGTCCGGTTATTGGGGAAGAGACTGAGCTTGAAGTGGTGCGAAGGGTGACGGAGACGGAGGAGATCTATTTTATCTTGAATTTTAAGGATGAGGAGCTTGTGCTTCCGGAGGTATTCGCAGGGAAAGAGGATGTGCTTACCGGCAGGGTGCTTGAAGAAGGCGAGAGACTTAAGAAGTATGAGGTCCGGGTGGTGAGGTGTCCGAAGCTTTCATAGATGATGGGGTGGACCTATATGGCTTCTATAAAAAAGAAGCCATATAGGCAGGAAGATAGAGGATATCTTTTTCCTTCCGAAGATCTTTTGTGTAGATCAGATATCTTTGCAGGATTCTATCAGAGAATTTTTCTGTAAATGCATCGAGAGAAGCGTGGGTTCTGTATCCAGAAGATTTCACTTCAATTGGACATATTTTGTTCTTTCGTGCGAGCAGAAAGTCTATTTCATAATTATGACGGGACTTTTCATTCATAAAAGTATGGTAGAATAAATCATTTCCATTGGCAGTGAGTATCTGTGCGATAACATTTTCGTACAGATATCCTAGATTTGAGGATAATTTGTCATTGAGTAATTTATCATAAATGATATTTTCTGTAAAGTCCTTGTCTTTAAATGCCAGAGTGGTGAACAGCCCGGTATCTGACAGATATAATTTGAATTTGCTCAGATCCTTGCTGTTTGCCATTCCAGCGTTTGGGTCGCTTGTATGATATGCGGCAAGTACAGTTTTAGAGTCTTTCAGTTCTGCAATCAGGTTCAGAATGGTATCGTCTGTCCGCTGATGATTCAAAACACTGGATATCTGGTATTTTACAGCATGTTTATTCAACTGAGCAGGAATTGCGTCAAAAAGCTGGGATATTCTGCCGGTAGAATCTATTTTGTGGAAATCATCTTCGTAAAGACTGAGGATATCTCTTTTTATCATATCGACTTTCCGCAGATTGTTTGTCTGAATATATTCATCTACTGCCTGCGGCATACCGCCGACCAGCATATATAGACGAAAATCCCGCATTAGTTTACGATTCAGCTGATCGCCCAAGGATTGTTGTTTCTGAAAAACATTGTTTAGCAGAGGTATAGTGGATCGATCGCCCAACGCCCATAGAAATTCTTCATAATCCATAGGATACATATTGAGTTTCCGTTCTTCGCTCGGAATCAGAATGTCCTTTACATTCTGCCGAATGGAGATTAGCGAGCCAGTTTCGATATAGTCATATCGATGATCTTTTACAAGAGCCTTGATTGCTTGTCTTGCAGGAGGACATAGCTGTACTTCGTCGAAGATGATCAAGGAGTTACGCTCGTGCAGATCGACTCTGTATTGTAGCTGCAGCTGCAGGAAGATATAATTCAAATCGGATACGTCTTTGAATAAATCTTTTACGGTCTGGGATGCCATAGCAAAATCTATCAGGATATAGCTTCTATATTCGTTTTTGGCAAATTCTTCTACTACGGTAGACTTACCGACTCGTCTGGCCCCTTCAATTAAGAGAGCTGTCTTACCGTCAGATTCGGCTTTCCAGTGATTTAATTTATCATAGATTTTCCGTTTGAACATAGATTTCTCCTTTCTTGCTACAAAAATCGTTAAATTCATAAAGCTATATTACTACGAAATCGTTAATTTTACAAGGTGTTGAAGACTTTTTCGTGATGGTCTGGATTGAAAGCTTGCTTCCGCGGTGCAATAAGCCAGAAAGATTGTACATCCAAATAGAATCATGTATAATATACTAAAACCCCATTAAGATTCGTAAAAAATATTAAAGTAGGTGTATGCTGTGAGGAAAATATTTAATGTGAGCGCAGACTGTAAGCCAGATCTGCACTATATGGTTGATATCAGTGAACGTCTTCAAGATATAAAGGAATTGATAGACCGAGGCGAATATTTTACGATCAATCGTGCGCGGCAATATGGGAAGACAACGACTTTGCGGGCATTGAAGAGATATCTAAAAGAAGATTATACGGTGATCAGTCTTGATTTCCAGAAGTTGGATGCGGCAAAGTTTCGGGATGGGAATGTTTTCTCATTAGTATTTGCTTCTTATTTTTTACGGCAGATAAAAAGAGAAGCTACAAATTGTTCTGACAGAATGAAAGAAGAATTGGGTGCCTTGGAGGAAATTGTCTGCAAAGGATCTGTGACATTTTCATTGTTTGAACTTTTCGTATACTTGAGCCAGATCTGTGAGGCTTCAGACAAGCCGATTGTGATGATGATTGATGAAGTGGACAGTGCGGCGAATAATCAAGTGTTTCTTGATTTTTTGGCACAGCTTCGGGGATATTATATTGACAGGGATGAGGTTTCAATTTTTCATTCTGTGATTCTGGCAGGTGTGTATGATATAAAGAGCTTACAGGTGAAGCTGGGACCGAATGAGGAGCATAAGACAAACAGCCCGTGGAATATTGCGGCTGATATTGATATTGATATGAGTCTTTCCAAACAGGGAATTGCCGGGATGCTTGATGATTATGAGCAGGATTGCCGAACAGGAATGGAATGTGAAAAGCTGGCTGCCTTAATCTACGATTATACATCTGGATATCCGTTTCTGGTATCAAAGATATGTAAATTAATAGATGAGAAGATTGCAGGGAGTCCAGAGTTTCCTGGCAAAAGCGATGCCTGGACCAAAGAGGGATTCTTAGCGGCAGTTCGTATTCTTTTGTTAGAAGAGAATACACTATTCGAATCTCTTGATAATAAACTGATTGATTTTCCAGAGTTGAAACAGATGCTTAAAGATCTCTTATTGAATGGCAGGATGATAGAATATGTGCCGGGAGACATCGGAATCCGAATGGCTGTTATGTTCGGATTTGCTGTATTGAATAAGGGAGTTCTTGCAGTTTCTAACCGTATTTTTGAAACGCGGCTTTATAATGGATTTCTTGCAGAGCAGGCACGGCATTTAGAGATATCGGAGATTGCGGAGGAAGAGAAGAATCAATTTGTCGGTGTATATTTATGCTCTATATGAAGCCGATTATTAATGGAACCGGGAATTATTATATTGAGTCGAGAACCAGAACGAAACGGCGGACGGATCTGATCATTGATTTCCGGGGAATGCAATATGTTATAGAACTCAAGTTGTGGCGCGGCGATGAATATAATCAACGGGGAGAAAAGCAGCTTGCAGATTATCTGGATGAATATTGCTTGAAGCGGGGGTATATGATAAGCTTTAATTTTAATAAGAAGAAGCAGGTGGGTGTGAAGCGAGTCATATTTGGTGATAAGGTATTGATAGAGGCAGTAGTCTGAATTGTATATATTTCTGATCTGCGGGCAGCCTGGGAATAGTTATCATTCCCAGCTGCCCTGTATTTTAATACTATGCCAGCAATTCCCCCATACAGTTAAGAAGCCGCGTATTGTCCTCCGGCTTCATGATGCAGAATCTCACGTATTCTCCGGGAAGCCCCTCAAATGAGGAACAATCCCGGATCATCATGCCTTGTTTAACAGCATGTTCAAACACATCAAAGGAAGCAATATCTTCTTTCAGAATCTTTATCAGGATGAAATTCCCATAAGCAGGATATACCTTTACATGTTGAAATTCCTTCAGTACGGCCAGACATCTGCTGCGTTCAGAGAGGATCAGCTCTCTTGTGCGGCTGATATAATCCGTATCCTTCAGCATCAATTCCCCGGCGTATGCTCCAAGGCTGTTTAATGACCAGGGATTCTGGTGCCGCTTCAGCTCATCTAAGAATCGCTGATTACTGGTTATCCCATAACCCAGGCGAAGGCCGGGGGAGGCGAAGAACTTGGATACGCCCCTTAGGATCATCAGGTTGTCATAGTCGGATACCAGAGGAATTGCAGTGATCTCTTCCACAGACGGAGCGAATTCCACATAGGTCTCGTCGATCATGATGAAGATATCACGCTCTTTGCATAATTCTGCCAGAGAGCGTAACTCACTCTGTGCAAGGGCGGAAGAGGTAGGGTTGTTCGGATTGCACAGAATCAGGAAATCCACATCATCTGCCAGGGTATGTTCCAGATCGTCCATATCTAACCGGAATTCCCGGGATTCATCCAGATAATAATTGGAAATGCGTCCGCCGGTGAGAGACAGTTCCCTCTTATATTCGGAATAGGTGGGGCCGATCACCAGGGCGTGACGGGCGTTACGCTGGCCGATCAGAAGGGAGATTAGCTCGGTGGAGCCGTTGCCGGTTACTACATAATCCATATCTGTATTGCAGTAGGATGCGATTACCTGCCGGAGGCTCTTATAATCTCTGTCTGGATAGCTGGTTATAATGTCCAGATGTTCGGACAGGGATTGGCGTACGGAATCCGATAGGCCAAGGGGATTCACATTGGCGCCGAATTTTACGATGCTCTCCTTGGGGATTCCATAGTATTGTTCAATCTGTTCAATATCGCTCCCGTGGAAGGAGGGGCGCGGTTGATTATTATTTGCGGTCATGGCTTATATCCTCTCTGTATTATGCTTAATGTATTGTATCACAGAATAGATGCTGCGCCAATGTTCAGGAATTGCTAAAAATTATTTTTTCTAAATTGTATATTTCCCAATGCAAATGTGAATTAAGAATTGGTATATTTTCTACTTGAATCTGAAAATACATTTGATTATAATATTTTGGTAAATTGATAAATATTTCACAAGGAGGAAGATGAAATTATGACGATACCAATGTGGCTCTGTATTCCATTTGCAGGGCTTTTATTCTGTATTGCGGTGCTTCCGCTGGTTAAAGGCGAGTGGTGGGAGTCGCATCAGCCCTTGGTAGTTGCGGGGTGGTCGATTCTTTTCATTATACCTTTCGGGGTCTTGTTCGGAGCCGGGACAGCGTTGGAGACGGTATTGGAATGTCTGATCAACGATTATCTGACATTTATTGTGTTGTTGTTCGGGCTATTCTGTGTAGCCGGAAATATCACGATGGAAGGGGATCTGGCGGGTTCGCCCAGGGTGAATATCATTCTTCTTACGATCGGTACGCTGCTGTCCAGCTGGATTGGGACGACGGGTGCTAGTATGCTGATGGTGCGTCCGGTTATCAAGATGAACGCCTGGAGAAGGAACCGTTCGCATATTCTGGTGTTCTTCATCTTCCTGGTTTCTAATATCGGAGGATGTCTGACACCGATCGGAGATCCGCCGCTTCTGATGGGGTTCTCCAGGGGGGTTCCGTTCTTCTGGAGCCTGCATTTGCTGCCGATCATGATATTTAACATGGTTGTGCTTTTAATCATTTTCTATTTTATTGACAGAAAGCGGTATTGCCGGGATATGGCGAGGGGGCGGAAGCCAGATATCAGCAAGCCGGGTACGAAGATACAGATCCGCGGTCTTCACAACCTGATCTTTCTTGCCATGATCGTGGCAGCAGTCGTTTTAAGCGGGATTCTGCCGGATCTTCCGATGTTTCAGGATGCGGAAGGACATGTGCGGGGGATACACATTTTCAAGGAAGTGTCGTTAAGCTTTCCGGCGATGATTGAGATCGTGATCATTCTGATCGCGGCTTTCCTGTCATTTCGGACGACGGACCCGGTAATCCGGAAGAAGAACCATTTTACCTGGGGTGCGATTCAGGAAGTTGGGACGTTATTCATCGGAATCTTTATCACGATGCAGCCTGCCCTGGCGATACTGAAGGGGATGGGCGCGGACCTTGGGATCACGGAGCCTTACCAGATGTTCTGGACGACGGGCGTGCTCTCAAGCTTCCTTGACAATACGCCGACCTATCTGGTATTCTTGACGACAGCAGGGGCGATTGGTTTTAATGACGGGCTTGTTACAGCTCTTGGAATGGTGCCTGTGAAGGTGCTGACGGCGATTTCCTGCGGCGCGGTATTCATGGGAGCCAACACATATATTGGAAATGCACCGAATTTCATGGTGAAGGCGATCGCGGATGAGAATGGTATTCATATGCCGTCGTTCTTCCGGTATATAGGATGGTCACTGATGGTTCTGGTTCCGGTATTTTTGCTGGATACGTTATTATTTTTCCGATAGGGAGGAGGATTTAGGATGGCAAATGAAGAGAAGAATTTAAGAGAGCTTGCCGGACGGATCTATGATCTGGATGAGGAGGTTTACAGAGAACTTGGCTCCTCTCTGGGACGCGTATTTAACGGAAAGAAGGAAGATTGTATCGAGGAGACCGTCCGTATGATGCATGAACGTAACCAGGCCCATATCCTCAGAAACGAGCTGGCGCTGATCAGTAATATGGCGCGGACGATTCCAAGCCATGCAGCCAGGCATCAGGTCATGGCAAAATACGATGAGATCTTAAAAGAAGTGACGGAGCTTCCCACCAGCTTTATCAAGGGGGATATCCTGGATGAGAAGATGGCGCAGCTGAATACACTGAATCTGCAGGCCCGTTTCGGGGAGAAGGACCATCTGATCATCTGTATTGGGCGGACATATGGCTGCGGAGGCAGTGAGATTGGATTTACTCTGGCTGATACGCTGAAGATTAATTACTATGATGTGGAGATCTTCGACGAGGTATTGAAGCGTCTGGAGGCTGAGAAGGCTTCTGTGCGGGATAAGGGAGGTTATCCTTATAAGAAGGGGGCTGCGGACAGCAGGCAGTATATAAACGAGATACCGGCTTTTGCACCTGCGCCGAAGTCGACACTCAAAGAGAAATTACGGGAGTTCAACCGATATCATGGACTTCCGAAGAAGGATGCGGTATTCTTCAACCAGAGCGATCTGTTATGCGATATGGCGAAGAGAGAGGATTTCGTGGTGATGGGGCGGTGCGCAGACGCGATTCTTACCAATAACCGGATCCCGCATATCAGCATCTTCATCACGGCGCCGCTTGAGCAGCGGATTCATCGGGTTATGGAGGTGCGCGGCGTGGAGAATGAGAAGAAGGCGCAGAGACTCTTGGCGAAGCTTGATAAGGCGCATATTAAATATTATAAGTATTATACCGGACGCAACTGGGGGAAGGCGAGGAACTATGATCTCTGCATCAACAGCGCGAGTTACGGGATTCAGGGGTCTGTGGATCTGATTATGAGGATGATCAGCAGCGGGGAGGCTCGTTAAGTCAGATTGATAATAGGCTATTCGCAGTTTTTTATATGATTTGCGGCGAATAGCCTTTTTTTGATGTTCATGTATTGCGTAAATGTAAGAAATCAGGGTATACTTAAAAAAATAAAAATGAGAAGGAGGATATATAATGGATGAAAAAATGGAATTTTATTTTCAAGAGACAGGGAACGGGATTGGAATCCGGATGGATTATGGGGAAACAGACAGATATTTTAATGAAAGCCCCGTGATACTGAATATTAAAGAAGACAGGGGGAATCTAAGAACATATGAATATGGCTATGATCATATCTCGGAAATTGATTCGCAGAGGTTCCAAGGTGAAGCAAATGTGAGTACGCCAAAGGGCAGTGAATTTTATTTTTCTGATATTTTTGCAATCGATTGCAAAAATAGAAAGATTGAAGTGGAGAGAAAGGTAAAGGTTATTAAAGCAGCGTCAGCAGATGTCGGTTTTTCGTCGGAATTTGGTGTAAAGAAGATTAAGAATGTGAAAAAGAGGTTTTGTGATACGTTTGAGGTCTTTGTACCGGGTTCCTGGTATCGGCATAATCATGGAGTTGTACGCCATGCTTTTGCTTCTGATATGTTTCAGAAGGAGTATCTCTTGCGGGTCACAAGAATGGCGTTGCCGTATATCCAGTTGTGTGACTTAGAGACAGGGGGATATATCAGCATTTGCCACACGGGGTGTTCACCGGAAACTGGAGTACTGGAGAGAAGTGCAGAATGGCTGGTTGACGGATCTTTACAGTATGCATCTCTTGGGATAACAGCAGAGGAGGACACGATGTTGAGATATGTATATCCGGGGAGTGAAGGTCAGACAAATTACTTCGACGTGGCACAAGGATGGGCAAGGAGAAGTCACCCGGTGAGAGATGATGTAATACATGAGTATAAATTTACGATACATTTTGGAAAGGGTGAGGACAGTTATGAAAGAATGCAGCGTGAGTGGAGGTATTGGTACGGATTTTTCACCCTTGGATTATATGAGTGTGACCTGAAAAAAGTATATGAAGACGGTGTAAACCTTATTGATATTTACTGCCAGGAATATCACGGAGCCATGGGACTGCCGTTTTGGGTGACGGTTCCGGAAGGAAATGTGAGTGATATCAGTTTTCAAATGGGCTTCGTAGGGCAGCAGACACAGTGTGCCTTTCATCTGATTCGTTATGGTATTCGTCACGGTGTTCCCCGCATGGTGGAAAAAGGAAAAGGGATCATAGACCTCTGGGTTTCCCGCTCAACAGAAAACAGTTATTTCCCGCAGGTGTGGTATAATGTGTTTCCGCCGAAGTTTAAAGAAGATTATCCTACTTATCTCAGGACGGCGGCAGACGGAATGGAAGGTATATTGACGGCATATCTGTATCTGCATAAACATGGAGAGACTAAAGATGAATGGCTTGCATTCTGCAGATTATTTGGCGACAGGCTTAGAGAGGTACAGGGAGCGGACGGTTCGTTTTCCCGCGCATATGGACGGAGAGGGGAGACTGTGCACGAAGGAAAGTATAACACCAGCAATGTTATACGATACTTAGTTAACTTATATTTTGCAACTCATGAAGAAAAATACAGAGACACGGCAATTAAAGCGGGGGATTTCTGCTATGGATATATTTACGAAACTATGCATTATATTGGCGGAACAGCAGATAATGACAATACGATCGACAAAGAAGCAGAAATGCAGGCACTTTATGCGTTTATGGCCCTGTATGATCTGACACGGGAAGAAAAGTGGATTCATGCGGCTATGGGAGCGGCAGACTTCTGTGAGACTTGGACATATTCCTGGGTATTTTCTGTAAAACCTTGCAAAGGGAACGGAATCTTTACGGAAGTTGATCAAACCGGACTCAGTCTGATCGCAACCGGACATTCACACTGTGATGTGATGATGGGATATTGTCCGTTTGATTATTACAGGTTATATCTTCTTACCGGGGATGAGCATTATGCAGATTTCGCGAAGATGATCCTCTATAATACTAAGCAGACTACAGACTGGAATGGATGTCATGGACATGCGTATCCGGGACTTGTGGAGGAGAGCGGAGAGGTTGCGACCCAGTATCATAATGGTCTTGGAAAATGGCTTCCCTGGTGTACGGTTGCGGAGATAGAATCAATTGCAAGGCTGGAAGAATGGTTTGGCGATGTTGAGATTGTGAAGATACGGCAAAAAGAAAATATGTCAGAATATTCCAAAAAGAATAGTAATCTTTCACAATTTTTTGAGATATAAATTGTGAAAAACATAAATTTTAGAAAAATCAGAATAATTAAATTGACAGAATAAAAAATCAGGAATATGATAAATACAAGTTATTGAAATCGATTGCAAAAAAGGAATTCAGATATGATAACAATCTATGACATAGCGAAAGAATTAAAAATAAGTCCAAGTACAGTGTCAAGAACTTTCAGTAATCCAGGGCTGGTCAGTGAGAAGACCAGGAGTCGGGTACTGAAGCAGGCAGAAGAGATGGGATATCAGGTGAATCTGGTTGCAAGCCAGTTACGGAATCGTACTTCTAATATTATCGCACTTGTCTCACTTCAGGGAACCTGGTCATGGTTTACAGATGATGTTGCGAATGGGGTCCAGGATGTAGCAAGGGAGAACGGATATGAGATCGTGGTGCTGAATGCGAATAAGGAGCATCAGGAAAGCATCACTATCTGTGAGAAGATGCGTTTTGCGGGGATTATTGTCGCGGCAACGGAGCTGGGAAGAGATACGGTGTACCTGAATGATGTGATTCCTTCTGTGTATGTCAATAGGATTATCGAGGACCAGTATCGGATTTTGCCGGATGATGTCCATGGTGTCGGGCAGGGAATGGATTACCTGCGAGAGATGGGGCATACAAGAATAGGTTTTATCAATGGACCGGAATCTTCGATGCATTCAGAGATTCGATATGATACGTTTGTGAAGAAGATGCAGGAATTCCAGTTTCCGGTAAAGCCGGATTGGATCAAACGAGGAGATTGGCTTGCTGAGACGGCATATGGGCGTATGCTTGAGATCTTAAATTGCCGGGAGTATCCTACGGCAATGCTGGTGGCGAATGACCAGATGTGTATGGGTGTCTATCGGGCGGTTCAGGAGAGAGGATTGCAGATTGGCAAAGATATTTCTGTCATAGGGTATGATAACGTAGATTATGGTAAGTGGGTGGCGCCGGCCTTAACGACTATCTCTTTTCCTTTGTATGAAATGGGGTGTCAGGCTTGTAAAATGTTGTTGGCACAGATTAAGGGGATTTCGCACCCAAAAGAGGTTATTGTGCGCGGTGAATTGTTAAAAAGAGACTCTGTAATGAAGGTATAGAGTTTTTTAACCTTTTTTGCAATCGATTGCAAAAAATAATTTCTCCGGATTACGGGGAAAATATTTTATAGAAGTATCAATAAAAAAGTAGTAGAAAAGGAGGAGTACTATGAAAAAAAGAGTGGTAAGTGTATTGTTGTGTGCGGGATTGGTAATTGGTGCAATAGCAGGCTGCAGCGGCGGGAAAGACGCCGAAACAGAGAAAACAGACAGCAAATCTTCTGAAGAAGGAGATTATAGCGGACAGACGTTGACGATCGCTGTGGAAGACGGTGGGGAGTATGCGTTGTGGTATGAGTCGATCAAATCCGAGTTTGAAGAGAAGACGGGTGCGAAAGTAACGCTTGTAGGTGCGAATGATGAAGCTGTTCTGGCAGAATGTATGGCGAAATCGGGGTATTATGATGTTCTTACAATGGATGGACCAATGATTCCGCAGTATGCAAGCCTTGGTTATCTGATGCCTTTGGACGATTACATCGATCAGGAAGAAATAGATGATTTCTTTGATTCAACGATTGAATCGGTTTCATGGAATGATTCATTATATTGTATGCCGTATCTGGTACATGGGCCGGTTATTTATTACAGAACAGATTTGTTTGAAGCGGCTGATTTTGACCATGCACCAGAGACTGTGGACGAATATTTTGAGATGTCAAAGGCATTGACAGATGAAAGTCAGGGCGTGTATGGAACGATCATAGAGGGAAAACAGAGTTCTGAGCCAGTATCTCAGCTGCTTGACAAATTGTCGCAGTTTGGAGGAGAGCTTATCAGTTCGGATGATCCGTCAAAGATTGCATTTGACTCACAGGAGACGATTGATACATTTGAGTACATCATGAAGTTTTATGATGAAGGAGCGGTTCCGGAAGGGTGCTCCAGTTATGATAACGGCGATGTACAGAATATGTTCCTGCAGGGGCAGCTTGCGATGGCATGTAATTGGCCGTATATGTGGTCCATGGTAAATGATGAAGAATATTCCAAGGTGGTTGGAAAAGTCGGCGTTGCACCGCAGCCAGGAGCGAATGCAGTGTGGAGTTGGAGTTTTGGGATCAGTCCAGATTCGAAAAATAAGGAGTTAGCGGTAGAGTGGTGTAAGTGGTCGACGAGTTCAGAGATTATTGAGCGATTATCAGAGAATTTTATTAACCCGGCAGTACGGGAGTCATCTGCAAAGAATGCGGTTGCTGCAATTACGGATGAAGAAGACGCGAAGGTATTGGAAGCAATGAATAAGAGCCTGGAGCAGGGTGTAGCTCCGACACTCAGCACAAATTTCCAGGAATTGAGAACAAGAGTAGCGCTCACATTGAACAGAATTGCGACAAAGGAAACGACAGATATCTCAGGAGAGGTGAAGACATGTGCGGAGGATCTGCAAAAAATATTGGATGAGGTCCAGTAAGCATAGATATCGTATGATTCAGGGGAAGTGAAGAGGATGAGACAGAAAAAATATGTGGTATTGAAGCAGAGACGGAAAAGGACAGGGATTCTGTTATGTATTCCGGCATTTCTGGTAGTGGCTTATGCGATATATATGCTGGGATATGCACTGGTCATGAGTTTTAATTCTAATATGGGTGTTCTAAGCGGTGAGTATCACTTTGTAGGATGGGAGAACTATAGAAAAGTCCTGGAAAGTGAGGAGATGCGCGGAGTAGTAGGAAATACGCTTCTATATGCGGCGGCAACTATAGTAACGGAACTTGGAATTGGTTTGCTTGTGTCTGCTGCTCTGAGGCGGAACTTAAGGGGCAGCCAGGCGGCTAAGGTATGTATTATGCTTCCCATGATGATGGCTCCAATCGCGTCAGGTACCATATGGAGGTGGATGCTCACGGATCGTTATGGGATTGTGAATCATCTTCTTGGACTTCTTAATATAGACGGACCTATGTGGCTTGCAGATAAGCTTGCAGCAAAATTCGCAATATTATTTGTAAGTGTATGGACAGCAGCACCATTTGTAATATTGGTGCTGCTGGCATCAATCAGCAGCGTGTCGGACGATATCATCGAAGCGGCAAGAATTGATGGAGCAGGCGGGCTGCAGGTATACTGGAATATTATATTTCCGCATCTTAAGTCAGCGATAGCGGTGATTCTGCTGATCAGGATTCCGGATGCGCTGAAAATGTATGATATTGTATATATCTTAACTGACGGAGGACCGGCGAATGCGACACAGGTGATCAGCTTCTATGTATATAATAAGGGATTTACTTCACTGAAGTTTGGTGAAGCGGCAGCGGCGTCGTTCTTGTTGTTCCTCTTTATAGCTGCATTTTCAGTATTTTTTAACAGTCTGGTCAATCGGAATAAGAAGAAAGGCAGGTAGGTGAGATGACAAAAAAGAAAATTTTTACAAATATATATACGTATTTTATATTAATAGTTGTCTCTGTTTTTTTGATTTTTCCGTTTATATGGCTAGTTTTCACTTCGGTAAAAACAGAAGTGCAGTTGTTTGAGGTACCGGTCAAGATATTGCCGGATCCTTTTACAATAAAGAATTATATTGATGTGATCCAGGACGGAAGTATGATGGTATATTTAAAGAACAGTCTGTTGATATCGGTATTGACGACAGGAATTGCACTCGTGATCAGTATCCCGGCGGCATATGCCCTTGCTAAGATAAAATTCAGAGCAGGTATGGCGTTTTTTATGATCATATTGGTCATCCGTATGGTTCCCGGGGTAACACAGATTCTGCCAATGTTCCAGGTACTTACGCGTCTTCATCTGATCAATACAAGAATAGGGCTGATTATCAGTTATCTTCCGGGTTCAGTTATATTCATGATTATGCTGCTTCGGACTTTTTTCATGGAGTTTCCGCAGGAATTAGAGGATGCTGGGATGATTGACGGCCTGGGGACAGTGGGAGTGATCCGGCGGCTGGTGATTCCGATCTCGCTTCCGGGAATCTGTTCGGCAACGTTGATGAGTTTCCTCTCCTCCTGGAATGAGTTCATGTATGCATCTGTAATTATTAGAAGTCCGGAATTGAAGACAATGCCGCTTGGAATTCAGTCGTATGTGTCAACATTCCAGATTTACTGGGGGAAGTTGACAGCCAATGCAGTTATCTATGTGCTTCCGGTGGTGTTATTTACAATATTTGCATCTAAAGGTCTGATCCAGGGTATGACGGCCGGGGCAGTAAAAGAATAAGTATGTCAAAGGGGGTAGAAGATGATGGAAAGATTAAGGTTTGAAACGTCGCAGATGCATCTGGTTTTTAATCAGGAATCGGGGACGCTGGAGTCTCTAAAGCTTGCATCCGATGAATGGAAGACGGAGTATATAGGGAATTATGAGAATACGTCTTACGAAAGTATCAAGGAGAAAAACCAGTGGATGGGGGATATAAGGCTTCGGATATGGAACGAACAGAATCGGACTTGGACGGAGGAAGTAACTGCTTATTCCGAAGATGTGCGGGATATAAAGACAGATATAGAAGATAGAAGTCTTGAAATTACCTATCTGAAGCCGTCTCAAAATCCGCTGGGGATACGCAGTGTGGGATTATGTGAGACATACCATGTGCAGGAGGACGGTTTACACTGGTATATTAAGATTAAGAATTTGTCTTCGGAGAAGTTGGAGATAGGCGAACTTTCTCTTCCATTTATGACAAATACGGACTTTACGGGGATTTTTGAAAGCGAGGAGTATAAAGAAGAAGAGCGGTGGAGAGGAACAAAGCAGAAGTTATGGCATGAGCAGAGAGTACAGCAGCATTTGAGTGTAAATGGAAGCAGTTCCTACGCATTTTTGCAGCGGCCGAGAGGAGATTATCCGGCAGTTTTGTTTCAGATTTTAGATGGAGGAAGAATTGAGGCAGCATATCAGATCGATAAAAGGATTGGCTGTCAATGGAGCGTAACGTTTGAAGGGCCATATTACCTGTCTCTGTATTCTAATGCAGCAAGAAAATGCGATGGATGGAAGTATGAGACAGAACAGCAGTCATATTCCATGAACGGGAATACATCCTTGATTCTTAATCAGGGACAAGAGAGAGAATTCCATTTTGTATTTCGTGTCGTTCACTCTGCTGCGGAGATGAAAAATTACCTGTATGAATCAGGACAGCTGGATGTAGATGTGCAGCCGGGAATGGTGGCGCCGATAGGTGTTCCGATTCAGATGAGGATTCGGTGTAAAAATGTTCCGAAGATATTTATGCAGGCAAACAATATGCGGATAGAAGAAACGTCGGCAGAAGGGGATTGTTATTTTTATAGATTGGATTTT
Organism: uncultured Dorea sp.; assembly: GCA_947388185.1. Classification (GTDB taxonomy): domain Bacteria; phylum Bacillota; class Clostridia; order Lachnospirales; family Lachnospiraceae; genus Sporofaciens. The sequence goes on from CANDQP010000069.1 coordinate 16,032, forward strand.
AGCCAACCAGGTCAGAAACGGATACTGGTTCGCCATGGAGAGGGTAATACGGTATTGCTTTTCTATGCGGTAGACCACGTGAAGAAACTTTTAGAAAATCATGCCAAATTCATTGTAGAGCGTCAGTATTATGAGAACCCGCAAGATCCCTATGGACGTCATCATGCATTTCTGCCGTATGATGATGCCATGGAGATGCTGTTTACAGAGAGTGAAGAATCATGGCAGGTGGGGGCGCTGGACGAATATGCACTTCCGGTGGCGATGTACGTGGCGGAGAAGAATGCGGTCTGGCCAAGCGAGCAGCAGATAGCCGTGCTGGAAGAGTATATTGAGGATTGCCTGTATGGGAAATTACAGGATCGGGATACCTATTATGCTAGGCGGGGAATGTATTTTGAAGAACGAACACCGTCAGATATTTTCTTTGGAAATAAATGGGATAGAGAGACCGCGGAATCCCCCTTACGTTCTTTTAATTATCCTTTGATCAGTAATATTTATTATGCAATGTATAAGATTGCAGATAAGTATCAGATGACAAAGATCCGCAGCAAAATGGAGTATCTTGAGATGGCGTTTAAGACGGCAGTCACAGGATATGAGCTTGGAAGGAATAAGTGGAACGGTGCTCCGGCCGGGGCGACAGTCGTTCTGCTGTTAGATGCGCTTCGCAGGGAGAACCAGGAATGGTTTGAGATCTTGAATAAAAAGATTGGATTTATTGCAGAGGAAAATGCAAAGAGTGAATATCCGTTTGGTTCAGAACTTTATGTAGATCAGACATCCCATAATCAGTATGAAGCAATGATGAGATATTACGGGAAGGAAGAACGTCTGGAAGAGGCGTACAGGGTTACCTATGCTCTGCGCAATGGAAATCAGCCGGAATGGTTCCTGTATGGTAATGAGAAGCGGGGAAATGTATGCTGTTGGTATGGAACGCCTTTGAATTCACGTGTTTTGTTTGATGGATTTGAATATACGAAGGATAATCAGATGCTGCGGCTTGGTTTTGCAGGACTATTCAGCTTCCTGACCTGTATCAGGAGTAACGGTGCGGCGCATGGGTGGTATCTGTGGTGGCCGGACAGAAGCGGGTTTGATCTGCGTTCATTGGATACGGATATGGGGATGTATGGTTATCTTTATTCTGCAAAATCTTATATTGTAGATGATGAAATATTCGGCCGCTGCGGATATGGATGCAGCATCGAAGAGAAAGACGGAGTCTATACTATGATACCTTATGACGGGCTTGGAACACGTATGATGATCGCTCCATATGGTATCAGAATAGAATTTGAAAATGGATGGATGGAGAAAATCTGTGTAGATGAACAGAACAAGACGATCATGGTCAAGGCAGGGAGTCCAAAGGGATATGATGTGCATATGAAGATCTGTACCAGAGGTGTCTGGACTTTGTGTATGAATGGGAATAAAATAGAGATAGATGCAGGAAAGGAACTTCTAGTGAAAGGGGAAGGAAGGTAAATACATGTGAATGAATTGAGAGGTTATACACCGATAGCGGTGAAGGATTACCGCGTTAACGATACATTTTGGAAATCAAAGATGGAAATTGTCAGAACAGAGATGATTCCATATCAATGGAAAGCATTGAATGACCAGTTAAAGGATACAGTCCCCAGTCATTGTATTCATAATTTTAAGATAGCTGCAGGGATGGCCGAAGGAGAATTCGGCGGATATGTGTTCCAGGACAGCGATTTGGCTAAATGGCTGGAAGCAGTTGGATACACTCTGGCATGGCATGAGGACAGTGATTTAGAGAGCACGGCTGATCAGGCTATTGAAATCATAGAGAAAGCCCAGCGGGAAGACGGATACCTAGATACTTATTATATCATTAATGGTTTGGAGAAAAGGTGGACGAATCTTGCGGACAATCATGAGTTGTATTGTGCGGGACATATGATTGAGGCGGGAGTTGCATATTACGAAGGAACAGGAAAGAAGAAACTTCTGACTATTGTTCAAAGGCTTGCAGACTGCATAGACCGGACATTTGGTGCAAAATCCGGTAAGATTCATGCCTACCCGGGACATGAGATTATAGAAATGGCACTGGTACGGCTGTATCATGTAACAGGTGAAGAGAGATATCTTAACTTAGCAGCTTATTTTATTAATGAAAGAGGACGTTCACCATTGTATTTTGCAGAGGAGCAAAAGAAGAATGGAAATACATTTTATTGGAAAGACAGCCTTTTTCAATATCAGTATTATCAGGCTGGGAAACCGGTAAGAGAGCAGGATGTGGCAGAAGGTCATTTTCAAATCTTTATATATCAGAAAACCAAACTGAGTATTGATTTTAATTGTCTTAAAATATATAATATTTTTTAACAGAGGAGGTAAGATTAATTTATGAGTAGAACAAAAGTTGCATAGCATGAGCTATT
>CANDQP010000070.1 GCA_947388185.1 uncultured Dorea sp.
CATACCACGATTAAAATACCGGATATATTTCTGTTTAATCTTTTTACCGTTAAAAAATACATAGTCATCTTTTTAAAAAATTTTTAACCTTTTTCTTTAATCTTACGCCGTTACTTATATCGTGTCATAAATTGGTTCAAAAAAGAAATCTAAATCACTATTCCCTATTGCATAAATACAACGAATTATTGTCGTTTTCCCATATCCATTTGGTCCGGTCAAAATTGTTATCCCATTCTCTCTTATATGCAACTCATAATTAAAATGCCCAAAAAGCCCCGAAATACTGAATCTGGCCATAAAATCTCCTTTCATTATAACATTCTCTTATGATTGTATCACATAGCCGAAAAAAAGTAAGCAAAAATTTCATTGTTCGGATGTAAACCTAATGTATATTCATATTCGTTCACATAACCGGTCATTTTCTCACATGTTTTTCCCAATTATGTTGTTTTTATATGTTAGTTATGCTATAATAATGTCATATTTTAACATATTAAACAAAAGAAAGAGTGACGAAAAATGTACAGTGTTGAGAGAAAAGCCGAGATCATTAATATGCTCGAAAGTACAGGGGTTGTCGATATCAACAATCTTGCCGCAAAATTCGGTGTTTCCAAGGAAACCGTCCGCCGGGATCTGCGCGATCTTGAAGCCAATTCCATTATTCAACGCACTCACGGCGGCGCTGTTCTGGCCAAACAGCATAATAACACACAGAAATCTCACGAATATCCCATAGCTGTCCGCGGAATCCAACAGTTCAATGAGAAGAATGAGATCTGCCGCAAAGCCGCTTCATTTATTCAAGACGGTGATATTATTTTCGTGGACAATAGTTCTACTACTATGTATTTAAGCAAATATGTATCCAAAGACATTCAGGTGACATTTATCACGAATTCTATCAAATTTTTGCTGGAATGTGTACAGAACCCGAACCCAAATGTCTTCTTGATCTGCCTTGGCGGAATTTTCAACAATCACAACCTTTCCGTTTATGGCAACACTACTATTAAGAATGCCGCAGAATATTACCCTAATAAGGCTTTCCTGTCCTGCGCATCCATCAGCTCTCAGACGATGCTCGCCGATACGAGTATATACGAAATTGACACCAAACGTACAATGATCGAACGAGCCCAGGAGATCTATATCCTGGCAGATCATACTAAATTTAACAAAAACGGTCCCATCTTTTTGTCATCCATGGATTCTGTCAATTATTTAATTACAGACGAGCAGGCGGGCTCCTCTTTGCTAAAGAACTTTGCTCATACGAATATCAACATTATCTCTGCCAATTCATAATTGCCTGATACAGTATTTACAAAAAGCCAGCCCCGCGGTATCGTCCCCGGGTTCTGGCTTTTACTTATGAGTTGAACTCCCCCTCATATGTCTCTATATATGCTCCCACCAAAGCGCTGCCCAAACCGCTTCCTCACTCAAAGCAGTCATAGTATGCATAAGATTCGGAGGTATCGCAATTACATCTCCAGCTTCCACCACTTCCTGTTCATCATCTACCGTTACCGTCAACTGTCCGCTGTACACAATATAAATCTCATCCGTAGGATGCTTGTGAAGCTCCATAGTATTCCCTTTCGTCAGATAACCATATTGATGCCAGAATGGGCATTTTAGTTCTTCCGGTACAACCAGATCCGCTAAAATCGTATCTTGATGCGCATGATACGCAGTGTCCTTATCGAATCTTTTCACGACAATTTCTTCCCCAAATACTTTATCATTATCCATATGCGGCCACCAGAGTGCCGCCCACAAAAACGGCGCCTTGTCCTGATCTGTACACATCATAGTATGCCATACATTCGGCGGGATTGCGATCACATCTCCGGCACTTACCTGCTTATTCTTCCCGCCCACCGTCACATACCCGGTTCCCTCTAATACTATGTAGATCTCATCTGTTTCATGGGCATGTCCAGCCATCGTCTGATTATTCAGCAAATAACCATATGCATGTTTAAACGGCGCACTATAGCCTTCCGGCACCACGTCAGATGCAAGTATCGTTCCTTCATGAGACGCCCTGGCATTATTTGGATCAAATTTCTTCTTTATAATAGACATAATGTAATTTCCCTCCTGCAATCTCTATTTTATTTTATTCTAATGCTTCCCTCAGACATACCTATCCCTTCACTGCACCTGATGTCAGCCCTGAGATGATCCTCTTTTGGAGTATCAATACGATAATTGCCAGCGGTACTGTTACCGTCACAATCGCTGCGGCATTTTCCACCCATGGAATTGTATACTCTCCGCGGAACATCGTTATTCCAACCGGAATCGTCCTTGCTGTATCATCCGTATTGATCGTCAACGAAAACAGATATTCATTCCATGCCTGTATAAATATCAAAATAGCCGTTGTAAACATTCCCGGAATCGCCAACGGCAGAACAACCTTCGTAAAAGCCTGTATATTCGAGCATCCGTCAATCTTAGCCGCCTCCTCCAGTTCAAGTGGTATTGATTTAAAAAAGGTCGTCAGATACCACAATGACAGCGGTATCCCAAAAGTCATATATGGTATGACAAGTCCCCACCATGTATTTCTCAATCCAATATTACTGATAAACATATACATCGGCGATATCACAGCGATTGCCGGAAACATGGAAACACATAACGATAATCCCAGAATAAACGGTTTCCCTTTAAACCGCAGCCTTGCCAATGCATATGCCGCCAGAGACGTAACGGTAATACACAATACCATTGTAATCAGTGATATCCCCAGACTGTTCATGATATATCTCGCAAACGGCCGCTTTGTAAAAATAGTAACATAAGACGTATAATTAAGATCTGACAGATCCGGCAGCAGCGTCATAGACGATATATCCCTTTGATACCGCAGCGATGTCACAACCTGCCAATAGAAAGGAAACAGCATCACAACCAGAAACAGTGCGATAAACACATAAAATAACACTTTTTTTAATTTCGCATATTTCTTCTTCATACTCAGCTCTCCCTCTCTGTCTTAAACAAATCTGCCCCAAATACCTTCACATAGATCACACAGATAACTGCTAATACCACAAACATCACAACCGCGATCGCCGATCCCAGGCCAAAATTCATATTAGCAAACATAGTCTTATAAGCATACACCGATATCGTTTCTGTCGAATTAGAAGGTCCCCCGTTAGTCATGACTGATACCAGATCAAACACCTTAAAGGTATCCAGCGTTCTAAACACCAATGCAACAAGAATCGACGGCCTAAGCAAAGGCAGCGTAACTTTAAAGAACTGCTGTATCTTATTGGCTCCGTCAATCGTTGCCGCCTCATAAAGCCCCGCATCAATTGTCTGCAAACCTGCCAGAATCATCAGCCCCATATAAGGCGACGTTTTCCAGATATCTGCAAAAATAAGCCCAAACAGTGCTCCGGATTTTGTTGTCAAAATATCACTGGCCGAGGAAAATAACCCTATACTTTCAAACAGATTCGAAATAATACCATATTCTCCATCATACATAAAACGCCACATCAACGCCGATACCGCCGCGGGAATAGACCACGGAATCAAAATAGATGCCCTGACGATCCCTCTTCCAACAAACACTTTATTCATTAAGAGTCCCAGAAGAATACCGATACATAGTTCAAAAAATACCGCAAATACTACAAATATAAACGTATTCACCAGGGAGCGCCCCAATCGGTCATTAGAAAACAACACTTTATAATTATTGAAACCGACAAAATTCGGCTCTCTCAAAGAAGATTCCATATCCCGCGCGATCTCAATCGCGACATCTACATTCTCAACATCTTTATAAGGCTCTAACCGGGCAATCACATCATCAATATTGCTCTTCAACATTTCTGCCGATTGCTGTTCAATCTCTCTGACCGTCAATTCATCATTATTCAGCGATTTCATTGACAATACTGCGTCATAAACAACCTTATAACTGTCTGTCAGTTCTTCTCTGGCCAGCAGTTCCTCCTGCGTCTGATTGATGCTCTCTAATAAAGATTGTGCGACAGACGCTGCTTCTTTTTCTTCGCCTTCACTTACATACGCAAGCCTCTTGTTCAGCCTGAAGAACGTATCGGCATAATATTCAAGATCCAGATTGTGTGTTGTATATGTTTTGGATAATGAAGCATTGTTCAACCTTAAATCAAATGTACTTAAGTAAAATGTTCGGAGTACCGGAAATAATGCAACAGCAAATATGAGAATAAGCGCGGGTGCTGTCATCAGGTATCCTGTCAATGCCTCTCTCCTTGCGGCATTCATTACGAGCCGTTTTTTCCTCACAATGGCACCTCCTCCGTCTGCGATCTCAATACGGCAGCCATTATGGCTACCGTATTGACTCGACGCATTGATTTACTGGTTATCAACAATAGCTTTCATTTCCGTATCCATCGTTTCAACAGCCTTCTTGGCATCCTCGGTTCCCGAAACCACCTTAGAGATCTCAATCTGCATGATTTCAGAGAGCTCTGTCCACACCGGGGAAACTGGTCTCGGAACACCGCTGTCTACCGCTTTCACAAGAAGTTCAAAAAACGGACGCTCTTCAACAATTTCCTCATCCTGATACAAATCCTGATTCAAAGGGGGCTGTGCTCCTGTAATCGCATTGATTTTCTGTCCTTCTACTCCTGCCTTGAACTTCACGAACTCCCATGCCTCTTCTACATGCTCCGTATTCTTATTGATCATAACTCCCCATCCGCCGATACATCCAAAAGAGCCCTCTGAGCCCGCCGGAAGCGCTGCAACGCCCACATTATCAACAACCTTAGAAGTCTCCGGATTCGTCACATTCGCATAAGCGCTCGGCCATCCTCTCATAAATAGAACATCTCCTGCTGAAAAGAGATCTATACATTCTGATTCCTTAAGGGTTGTCAGATTATCCGGAGAAGACGGTGCCAAAGCAATCTTGCTCATAGTCTCAAGCCCCTTTACCACACCATCATTATTGATAATAATATTCCCGTCGTCATCCACAACCTTACCGCCTTCGGATGCTATAAACTCCATCGCATTGCAGACAAGTCCTTCATACTGCGCTGCCTGCATCGCGTGACCATACTTTATCTTGCCTTCACTGGTATATTTCTCTGCCATCTCATATAATTCATCCCACGTTGCCGGAGGAGTCTCGACAAGATCCGTCCGATAGAACAATATTCCTGCATTTGTATGACATGGAATACCCCAGATCTGCCCTTTGAATGTATAAGCATCTACATAGCCGGGAACAAAGCTGCTCAGATCAAAACCATCTCTCTCAAGCAAAGTATCGATCGGCAATATATACCCTGCCTCTGCGAATTCTGCCGGCCATGTAACATTGCTGTCTATCACATCATAATCTGTACCGCCTGCAGCAAAGCTTGTCACATAAGCGTCATGCTGCGCACCCTGATCTGCCGGCATATCTACCCGCTGGATCTTGATATTCGGATGGCTTTCCTCAAAAGCTTCTATAATCTCTGTCGTCGCTCCGGTACTGTCCGTTCCGCCTGCATAGACAATTGTTACCACCTCATCCGAAGCTTCGCCCGAATCGCCCGCTTCCCCTTCTTCTTTGGAATCTGATGAACTCCCTGCATCACCTGACGATGAACTAGATTTGCTGCATGCCGCCATCGAAAATACCATTGCTCCGCTCAACATAACTGCCAATACTCTCCTGAATCTCTTAGACATAATCTTTCCTCCTCTTCTAGTCCTTATTAAATAATTTATCTTTTCTTCCTTCATACGGATTCTTGATGATCAGAGGCTTTAAGAACTCTGCTGTTTTCTCAACACCATCCATTCGGCTCATCGTAACATCCTCATGCTCGTAGCTCAGAGAACCCGTGTACCCTATCATAGACAGCTCTGTGATCAGCCGTTTCCATTCTACCTGACCCCATCCCGGAATTCTAAATCGGTATGTATGTTCCAATGCAGACATGTCACCATGCATCAGTGTTCCGCCCAACGCAATATTATGCTTTACCAGTTCTGCATCCTTAGCATGTACATGGAAGATTCTATCCTTCAGACTGTCAACCGCCAACGCCGGATCTATCATCAGGTAAATGATATTAGCCGGATCCAGATTATACCCCAGAGCAGGATGATAATCTACCAATTCCAAAGCACGTCTGGCCGTATGAATATCATAGACAAAACTGTTCGGATGGATCTCAATCGCGAACTTCACCCCATACTCCTGAAACTTATCCAGAATTGGTGTAAACCTCTCCGCAAATTGCTCTTCATACTCACTCCAGCCTTCTCCGTACGGGAAGAAGAAAAATCTCCCCCAGTTTTCAACACCCGGATAGCCAACAACAATCGGAGCCTCTAATGCATTCGCCGCCTGCGCCGTTCGAATCAGGCTTTCTGTCCCATGCATGATCTTCTCTTTTGCAGTTCCTTTGTAAATAAAATCCGTTTCTTTTCCCGGCGGTCCCATAATAAGGAATGAATCTGCATGATTACTGAGGGCCTGAATCTCCATTCCATATCCGGCAACCATTTTCTTCACTTCCGCTGCATGATTCCCTTTTATAATATCTTTTGTCTCCAATTGCCCATTTCCTTCATATGCGGGAATCTCCAACGTCTCATATCCGTATCCTGCAACCATCTTCACGACTTCTTCTAATGGTTTTTCAGTAAAATTCGCCGTAAAAAAGCCTAATTTCATTTCATTTTCACCTCTTTTCCTCATTCTATGTGTGAGATACCTTCAATGCTCCCTTCTCTTTCCTGGTCCGAACAAGTTCCGCATGCGCTTCCTTATCATATACACAACAACCGACTCTGCTCTGCTGTATCAGAAGCTCCAGACAACTGTCACACAACAGACAATAATGAATCTCATCTTCCCTCCCTTCTTCCAGTTTCTTCGGAAGATACGGATCAGCAAACGACTGCCTGCCAAGACCAATCATATCTGTCACATTGTTTTCAATGCACCAGGCGCCATAATTCAGAAGACTGCTCTCTTCCTCGGTCACCGCACACAATCCATTCTTCCCTTCCCTGAACGGAGAGAAGTTAGAACCGATTACCACTGTCTCCGGCTTCAATGCCTTCCTGAACTCCTTTGCCCAATACTGGTGCATATAAGCATAATACGGTATATGCTTGTCCACTTGCGTAAGGCTTATCGTGATTGACGGACTGCCTGCGGACTGGATGATGAAACTCGCGCCCCTTTCTTCCAGACCTTTGATCAGTTTAATTGGTTCTGTCAGATCCATGATCGGAGAGTGCGGCCCTTCCGTACCAAAACCTCCCGGAAACCCTTCCCACGCAGAAACCTTGGAACCAATCAAGAATTTTTCATCCGGAACAGCCTCTCTGATCCGTTCTATCAATTCAAAAGCAAAACGGCTTCTATTCTCCCAGCTTCCGCCATATTTCCAATCACGGTCATTATGCGGACGAATCATCTGACTTCCCAAATATCCATGACACAGTTTCATATCAATGCCATCTGCACCCGCTTTGTACGCAATCTTTGCCGCAGTCACATAGGAATCCATGATCTTCTCCACATCCGCTTCTGTCAGCAGCTCACCTCCATACCCCGGAAGCGGGTTCGGTGTTACTCTCTTCGAAAAATCTGGATTAGAGATTTCTCCCGAATGTGTTAACTGAAAAATAAATATTGTCTTTGGGTTTGCCTCATGAACCTTTCCCACAAATTCTGTCAATGCTTCCTGATTCTGTGGCATAATCGTCAACTGATTATCTCTTGCGCGGCTTTCTCTGGTGACAGTGATTGCTTCCAGCGAAACCATACCTGCTCCGCCCTTCGCCAAATCGCAATATCTCTGAAGTGTCGATGAAGACGGGTTTCCCGTCTCATCTTCCTTATTGCATTCCATTGGCTGAATAAAGAATCTATTCTGAGCTATCCTGTTTCCAATCTTTATCGGTTGTAATAACGTTTCTTTGCAACTCATTTTCATCCTCCTTAGCTTCGACATATTTCTTTTGTTTTTTACTGTTTATGACTGTATATTACCACATATTCAATTGCTTTACAATAATTTTTACACTATTTGTGAGTTTTTACCAATTTTTGACACAATATTTGTATATAACACACAAATTCAAAAACAAATATTGTTTTTTGACCGTTTTTGTGTTAATATTCGGTCAAGAAATGTTTTGTATCATAACTCAGAAAGGAGGATCCATATGATACATACCCTGACCCTAAATCCCGCTATTGATAAATTACTGTTTCTGGACAAATTTAAAAAAAATATAACAAATCGCCTGCGTTCCAACGATGATTCTCTAGGCGGAAAAGGCACTCACGTATCTGTCAATCTCAAATCTCTCGGCATCGACAACACCGCATTTGGGATATCATACGGTCAAACCGGCAGGAAAATCATCCACATGTTGTCCAAATCAGGCGTCAACGTTCAATTCATCCACAGAGATGAATCCGACAGCCGCATCAATTACATATTGATCGAAGACAATGGAGATTGTTCAACATTCGCATCAGGAGGGATTTATCTGGACAAAGAAACTATTGACGAATTAATCAACCGAATGCTCCCAGAACTTAAAGAGAACGATTCACTGATTCTGTCCGGAGACACCAGCAATTGTTTCGATCCTTGCGTATATAACTACATAATCAATAAACTCAAACCCCTCAGTCTCAGAATTTATTTTGATGCCAGCGGTCCTACTTTGAGGGAATGTTTGAACGAATTTCCCTTTTTGATCAAGCCAAACCTGGACGAGTTGTCACAGTTATGTGACCGTGAACTAAGAACGGATTCCGAGATTATTGACGCCATCTCTTCCCTGGATCGTTATCATATCAATATTGTTGCCGTTTCGCTTGGCGAGAATGGCTCCATAGTAAAGTGTTCAGACAGCCTCTATCGGGCGATACCGCCGAAAGTAAAGGTCCTTAATACGATTGGCTGCGGTGATTGTTATCTATCCGGCATGATCTATGGCATAGAAAAAAAGTATGATATGGAACAGACCTTAAGATTCGCCACCGCAATTTCTGCTGCCACTGCCGAATCCGAGTCATCAGTTGGATTCAACCTGCAGCGTGCACAAGAATTGATGCCTATGGTCACTATTAAAAAAATATAAAAAACTAAAAAAGAAAGAAGGAACTAATTATGAGCAATCTGTCTTATTATGAAATGCGCAAAGAAATGTGCAAAGTAGCACAATTAATGTGGGAACGGCGCTTAACAAATGCCGCAGGCGGCAACTTTGCCGTAAGAGTAGACGAGAACCGGATCCTGATCTCTCCTTCCATGATGTCTGAAGAGAGACATTGTGAATTGGAACCCGAAGATTTCCTGCTGATCGACTATGATGAAAACATTCTGGAAGGAACCGGACGCCTGTCACGGGAAGGCTTGATGCATTGCCTGATCTTGAAGAATTTCAAGGAAATAGAATGCACCATTCATGCGCATCCCTTTTACTGCATGCCCTTTGTCGCACAGGCCAAACCGATTCCCAATGTCACCGAAGCTACCATGGGACGAGGATACGTCGGATGTATTGAATGGACGAAAGCATATTCTCCCGAACTGTCCCAGAATGTATACAATTATTTTGAGGAGCACAGAGAAACAGCAGAGAAAAAGCCGATCGGAGTAATCATGCCCCTGCATGGTGTAGTCGTATCTGGCCGCAGCATCTACTCGGCCTACAGCATGTTAGAAAGGATTGAATGCGATGCTTTCTGTACAATTACCAGGAACCTGATATAACATTGCGGAGGGGACGCCATGCATGTAGAAGAACGCTATAAAAAAATCATGATGCTATTACATGCTGACAAAAAAATCGAGATACGCGAACTTGCACATTCTTTCCAAGTGTCACGGGAAACAATCCGAAGGGATCTTAAGACCATGGAAATCCAGGGGAGACTGATACGTGTCCACGGCGGCGCCATGCTTCCGGAAAACGCCTCCCAGCCACCGGGTACATCAGAACTTCCTGTAAATATACGGGCGATCATCAATGTTGCTGAGAAAAAGATTATCTGCAAATATGCGGCAAAGCAAATACAAAACGAAGATACTATCTTCATTGATAACAGCACAACTTGTATTTACTTATACCAGTATATTCCAAAAGATATACAAGTCACTATATTAACAAATTCAGTCTCCTTTTTGGTAGAATGTGCAAAAGATCTCTCTTCCAACCACACCATTGTTTTCCTCGGCGGAATATTAAAAAGCTCCAACCTGTCAGCATATGGCACATTAGCATTGCAAAATGCAAAACAATATTTTCCATGCAAAGCATTCATATCCTGTACAGGAATTGTTTCCGACGCACAGATTACAGATTCAGGTATTCAGGAAATAGATGTCAAAAAAACTCTTATGGAGAATTCTCAAGAAGTTTTCTTGCTGGCAGACCATACTAAATTTGCTCCTGTCGGCCAGATTCATCTTTGTAATTTTGCAGATATTGACCATCTTATCACAGACACGAAACCGGATATATCTTATCTTAGGTTATCAAAAGAGCTGATCGAGAAAATTATCGTCGCACAGGAGGAATGTTTATGAACATCATCGCTTTTGACCTGGGCGGAAGCAGCGGCAAAATATTCCTGGGGGAATATGCAGGAAAAAAACTGCGCATAAATCTTCTGCACCATTTTGATCACTCAGCCGTTTCCCTTGGCAGCCATCTTTTCTGGGATTTTTTACGAATTTATCAGGAACTATGTTACGGTATTTCTGCAGCAGTCAATGCAACAAATGATGACATTACTTCTCTTGGAATCGACAGCTATTGCAATGATTTTGCACTAATTACGCCTACAGGTGAATTACTGACACAAATGCATTGCTACCGTGACAGCCGGACTATGGAATTAAAAGAGCAAATATACGATGTTATGGACCCTAAACAGCTCTATTTCATTAATGGTAATCAGAATGCGCCTTTCAATACACTTATGCAGCTGGCAGCTATGAATCTTCAGGATGAAAATTACCTGCTGCAAAGTAACAAACTGCTCTTCCTTCCCGATCTTCTGATCTATTATCTGACCGGAAAAATGCAGACCGAATATACTCTTGCTTCGGTCAGCCAGATGTTTGATTCTAATATTCGGGATTGGAGCAGCAAGATCCTAAACCACTATGGAATACCTCAGAGGTTGTTTTCGGAAATCGTCTATCCAGGCACAGTCACTTCCTACACTGACAGCTTCACGAACCAGAAGCTTCACACGAAAGGATTCGCCGTTACTACAGTCTGTGAACACGATACAGCATCAGCATTTCTTGCCGCTGCAGATAATCCGGGCTGCGCTATTATAAGCTGCGGAACATGGGCTTTGGTCGGCTGCGAAACATCCGTTCCAGTCATCCAAGAATACGGATACCGCTACAACATCGCCAATGAGGGAGGCTTTAGAGGTCATCACAGAATCCTGCGAAACGTCATGGGAACCTGGCTAATCCAGGAAATTCGTGCAGAACTTTGTTCTCCTAAGAGACAATATAGTTATTCGGATATGGAACAGGACGCAGCAGCGGCCGAACCCTTTCGTTATCTCATTGATGTAGATGACGAGATCTTCTATTCACCTGGAAATATGATCAGCAAGATACGATCCTATTGTCAAAAATATTATAACAGCTCTCCCGATACCTCGGGCGCGCTCATCCGCTGTATCTATGAAAGCCTGGCATTAAAATACCGTTGGAATCTGGAAAAGCTCCACACTCTGACAAACATTGATTTTCATGTAGTCAATATCCTGGGCGGCGGGTCTCAGAGCACTCTTATGTGCCAATTTACCGCCGATGCCACCGGACTTCCTGTTATCGCAGGTCCGGTCGAAGCGACCGCACTCGGCAACATGATTGTCCAATTGATCGCCTTAAAACAGATAAGCGGTATCTCGGAGGGACGGCAGCTTATCCGCAGCTCTGTAAAAACAACAGAATACCTGCCCCAGAACACTTATATCTGGAACAAACAGTACCTCCGCTTTAAAAACCAAATCGTCTCAATAGCAGAAAGGAGATCACTATGAAACATTTCAAAACAGGAATCATCGGAACTGGCTTTATCGGACAGGTCCATATCGAAACCCTGCGCAGGCTTGGAAATGTCGAGGTCACAGCGCTTGCCGACACTTTTAACGCAAAAGAAACCGCAGAAAAGCTTAACGTACCCCATTATTTTTCTGATTATAAAGAAATGATAGACATAATGAAACTGGATACGGTACACATCTGTACGCCAAACAATACACATTTCGAGATTGCTATGTATGCCATGGACCATAACGTCCATGTGATCTGCGAAAAACCGATGTGCATCACTATTGACGAGGCCAGTAAACTGACCGCCAAAGCCAAAGAAAAGAATCTGATCGGCGGCATTAATTTCCATAACCGCTTCTATCCGATGAACAACCATTTGAAAAATATTATCAAAGACGGAGAACTAGGAGAGATCTTCTCAATCACCGGTAATTACACTCAAGACTGGCTGCTCTATGATACCGATTATAGCTGGCGCCTGAACTCTAGCGAATCGGGTAATACCCGTGCCGTCGCTGATATCGGCTCTCACTGGATGGATCTCGCTGAATATGTGACAGGCCAGAAGATCATCGCCGTTAACGCAGACTTCTCAACCATACATGCAACGAGGAAAAAACCAAAAGGGATTGTACTTGCTTACTCTGAGAAAAATACTGATGAGAACGACTATGAAGACGTCAAGATCAACACTGAAGATAATGCAAACATACTCTTTAAATTCAGTAACGGAGCAAAGGGAAGTGCATTTTTCTCTCAGGTTATTGCCGGAAAGTCTGTAGACATCAATCTGCAGATCGGAGGCTACAAAAAATCTGCAGAATGGCACAGTATGAGCTGTAATAATCTGATCATAGGAAAACGAGACGCTTGCAGTGAATTCGTTGAAAAAGGACTTGGAACTGTCCATTCAAGTACGAAGCCATTAATCGCATATCCTTTCGGTCACGCAGAGGGCTTCCCGGATGCTTTTAAGCAAAGTTTCCGTGATATATATCATCATATTGAATATCCAGATAGTTCTCATGAACATGCGGATTTTGATGATGGGCTTCATGAAATGATTCTCTGCCAGAAAATATTTGAAAGCAATCAGAAGCAGGGATGGGTAGATGTTCCTTAAGACCGTTTCTTATATGGGGAGGATGAGGGCTGCCAGGTTTACCGGCAGCCCTCATCCTCCCCATATCTTCATTTGACCACATGTTGCTCCTCGTTATAATCGACTATTACATCACAGGGTATCCATACGCAATACTTTCACCCAGATCTATCCCGAATCCAATTATTACGCCAATTATTACCAGACAATTTACTGTCACTCCTCTCCCAAATGTGCTATACTAACTACAGAAAGGAATTTTTACCGCTATGAATTTGGAACTCTCATACAACCGACAAAATCTCATCTTCGAGAAAGAATACAACCCGAATACCAAACCTTTGGAGATCGATCTGCTTATTATAAAGAAAGAATCGAACTTTCCTATCAAGAATGAGATCGGACATCTCTTCAAAGGGCATAATAGCATTTGAACGCAAAGCTGACGATATCCCCGTATCTATAGTACGGGATTCCAAAGTTAGCACTAAAAAGAAAAATTCGACAGAGATATAGCTGACTCTGTACTCAACGTTATGTACTGTTATGGCTTCTCTCACAACGGCAGCCTCATCTGCGTAACCTGATACGCCCGCTTATACTGGCTGATAATATCCTCCATCCGATACGCGATCTGCCTCTCCTTGCATTCCCCGGTGAAATACTCCCACAGCTTCCGCGCCCTGGGACTGACACACTCATAAGCACCCCCATACTTCTTCTGATAGGCTTCCGCCAGCCCTTCCCCGGGAAATAATTCATTCAGCTTCCGATAATACCACTCTCTCTGATTCCCCCGCAGGGTCATGCCGAATGCAGGATAGATGAACTTCGCCCCAGACATTTGCGCCCGCCTGACGATCTGCCCGATATTCTCCCGATTATCCTCTATGAAGGGCAGCACCGGCATCAGCAGGATCCCTGTATAGAGCCCCGCCTCAGATAACTTCTCGATCATCTTGAACCGCTCCGTTGGACGTGAGACGTTCGGCTCGATCTTCGCCGCCAGTTCATCCTCTGCCGTTGTGATTGTAACCTTTATCAGCACCGGAGAATGCTCGGCGATACTTTGAAGGACGTCTATGTCCCGGGTAAGCAGCGTACTCTTCGTCGCAATAGCCGCTCCGAATCCGAACGCATCGCACAGTTCCAACGCGTGCCGGGATAACTCAAGCTCACGCTCGAAGGGATTATATGGGTCGCTCATGGCGCCTGTCCCTACTACGCCGCTTCTGGTCTTCCTGCGCAGATCGTCCCGGATGATCTCAAGCGCCTTCTCCTTGGCGCGCACCTGATCGAAATGCTCCACTCCGTAGCAGTCCGAACGGCTGTCACAGTATATGCAGCCGTGGCAGCACCCTTTATAAATATTCATATTGTAATCAATCCCGAACCACTTCGCGGGAGCCTTCGTCTTCGTCACGATGGTTTTCGCAGGAATGTATTCCATCTATATCCTCTCCCCTCACTTAACAGCCGGCAGCTCCATCGGCTCTCCGTCAAGCGCCGCATAGATCAGTCCGTCATGCCCGTCGTACACAAGCTTCAGAGAGAAGAACGGCCGGTTCTCGGCTAATAACCGGAAGAAGATCTTATCCCCCTCCCAGATATTCAGCTCCTCCACCTGATCCATATCTACCCACGCAAGCTCTCCCTCGTCGCAGGGGATCGGATCTCCTTCGAATCCGTCCGCCGTAAATAATGACATATACTCCGTGACGCCATTTCCCGATACGAAGGTCACAAGCCCCCGATACCGATAGGACGTCAGCGTATAGCCCGTTTCCTCCTTTACCTCGCGCAGTAGACATTCCTCAGGGCTCTCGTCCGCCTCAAAATGACCGCCTACGCCGATCCATTTATCCTTATTCACATCATTCTTCTTCACCGTCCTGTGCAGCATCAGGTATTTGCCATCACGCTCTATATAACACAGGGTGCTTAATTTCTCCATATCTTTCACTCCTATCATCCATCCGCGGCTGCACAGCCGTAACAGTTCAGACAGCCAATACAGCGCATCGTTATCCGCCCAACAACTGCCGCAGGACCTTGATCTTCTCCCGGCCCACCGGAAGCACCTCTTTGTCGTACCCCTCCATCTTCACCGCGAAGCTGTTATTCCCCCACAGAAATAACTCCTTCACCTTCCCCAGGTTGATCAGATAGCTCTTCTGGCTTCTGAAAAACCCCATATCCTTCAGCCGCTTCTCAAAGTCGCCGATGGTCTTCCCCTCATAGTATTCATTCTTGTCAGTATGGATCATACAGCCGCGGTTGCAGGTCTCGATATAGACGATATTTCCCACCTCTTCATAGATGGTCTTTCCATCCGTATTGATCGCGATCCGCTTCCTTACCCCCGGCTTTACGTTCTCCTGTGCCGAAGGTTTCCCGAATCCGCACTTTCTCAGCATTTTCTCGAGACGTCTCCGATCGAAAGGCTTCAGGATGTAGTCGTCCACCTCCAGTTCAAACGCCTTCACGGCATAATCGGAATACGCCGTCACGAATATGATCTTCATCTCCGGCTGCATATTCTTCAATGCATTTACAAGAACGGTACCGTTAATATCGCCCAGATTGATATCCAGGAAAAATATATCATATCTCTCCTCTCCCGCCATCTCAAGCGCCTGCGATCCGCTCTCACCTTCATCGACCTGCGACTCCGGAAGAAGCTGCAATATCTGGTGCTTAAGCTCACTCCTAGCCGGTCTCTCATCGTCAACTACCGCAATCCTCATAGACCCTTCCCCCTCGCAAAATGTAAATCCACACAGGTTCCCTGCCCGGAGCTCGTGATACGAAGTCCATGCTCTTCACCATATGTACTCTTCATTCTCTTATGCACATTGCTAAGCCCGATACTGTTCCCGATCGCCTGGCCGCTCCAAAGCTTCTCAAGGATATCGTCCCCGATTCCTTTCCCTTCATCCCTGATCTGTACCAGATACCCGTCTTCCGTCTCCCTCACGCAGATCGAGACGACTCGCCTGCCCTCTCTGTTCATACCATAACGCACCGCATTCTCTACGATCGGCTGCAGGATCAATGTCGGAATCCTGATATCCATGTACTCCGGGACATCATAGGTGACGCAAAGCTTCTCCTCGAACCGCGCCTGCTCAAGTTCCAGATAGTCCCTCACATGATCCATCTCTTCCTCCATGGGCACCATATACGCGTCATAATCCAGATTATAGCGGAAATAATTTGCAAGGATGATCAGAAGCTCCCTCGCCCTCTCCGGATCCTCACGGCACACACAGGACACCGTATTCAGCGCATTGAAGAGGAAATGCGGATTCACCTGGAACTGCAGTGCCTTAAACTCTGCTTTCCGGCGCATATCCTTCTGTCGTTCCAACTCAGCAAGCGCGATCTGGTAAGAGCTTAAGAGCACCAGATGAGAGAGCAGCTCCAGTTCACTCTGGCGGAATACCCACTGCTTCTTCACCCACACGATCAGACAGCCGATCGCCTGTTCCCGGATCACGATCGGCGCCGCCACCAGCGAATAATCCTTCATACACTCATACCACGCACTGGAGTGGGGCACCCGGTACATCGTCTCAAGTTCCCGGGTCTCCATCGCCCTGACCCCGATATCTGGAATTCCTGATTCCGGCTGAAGCTGCCCGGATGTTTCCCGCTGACAATCTGCTATGATCTCATTCCTGTCGGTAACCATGACTCCCGCCCAATCCGTCTCTTCCAGGATGATCCTCGCGAACCTCCCCATATTCTCCCGATTCTCAAGTCCCTGCAGGAGCTGCGGAAGACATTTCTTCATCAGCTCCGATGCCTGCTGAAGCTGACGGCTCCTCTCAATATCCTGCTGGACGAACGCATTGTTGAAGCTTGAGATAAATATCAGGATGCCGACGGCATTCATCACGATCATCGGCACGGAGATCTCCAGTATGGTATTCAATGCCATCTGGACCGGCACTGTGAACCGAAGAAGCGACACCATATCACAGACTTCCGCAAAACAGGTCAGAAGAAACAGATCCTTGTATTTCCATTTGCCACGCTGAAAATACGGATAGAATCCCCCGCCGAGAAGGCCGAATAACATCGTGGAGAAAGCCGACGCCATGGCAAATGCCTGCGGGAAGGAGAAGAAATACACATAGACCGCGCCGATCAGGGATGCGTAGAGCCCTACGATCGGTCCGCCGAGAAGCCCCGCTGTCATCGCGCCGATCACCCGCGTATTCAGGCTGTAGGAGCCGATATCTATCCCCGTATAAGTGGACAGCACTATCACGCCTCCGAATATACCGGACAGCAGTGCCTGGCTCTTGAAGCTCCTCTGCTCCTGCACGATCAGATTCTGGATCAGACGGAACTTGGAGAGCAGGTTCGCAACCAGTACGAGAAGGCCGATATTAAGAATCAATTCAAATACCAGTGTATTCTCCTTCATGTGCTCTCCTCCTATCTTCTTAAAATAACTGTAGCATATTTCCCGAAGGGATACAACAAAAACTCTTCGGGGCCTCCGATAGATGTACCGAAGGCCCCGAAGAGAGGTATGTATGTTCAAAATGTGATCCGAAACCTTAATTAATAAGCAACTGTCTTCTTCTCGTTGTAGACATCGCGATCCAGCTCGCCGAGCTTGCTCGCCACCAGAAGTCCTACCATGACATCCACATCTACGTTCATCAATGTACGGAACATTCCCGCGAACCAGTCGATACCGATCAATACCGCGATGCTCTCAAGCGGAAGTCCCAATGAGGAAGCAAGGAAGGTATACACGATAACAGAACCGCCGGGTACAGAGATGGTACCCATACACATCAGACAGGATAACAATATCGCCATACCCATCTGGTATACCGTCATCTCAATTCCGGTAGACTGTGCTATGAAGAAGATCGCCGCAACATAGCACTGGGCAGCGCCGCAGCTGTTCATGGACATTGTAATCGGTCCGGTAAAGTCTGCAACCTTGCGGCTGATACCAAACTTCGTAACCGCA
>CANDQP010000071.1 GCA_947388185.1 uncultured Dorea sp.
CTGGGTACGCCCTGCATCTACAGTATAGTACCAGGACTCACCGCTGCCCGCCGGATTCTCTGGCCGATACTCCTTGGAAACCAGCATCCTGACGATCACATCCATGGCCTGACCGCCGCTTGTATAATTATAATTGAGCCTGACCGCACCCGCCACGCCCGGGTTCGCATCCTTGGCAGATTTGTCATACCAGTATAGATCATACGGGCAATCCATCAGAAGATAATCATTGATGGTTTCAAGGCTGGCGTTGATTTCCTCTGCCTCCCCCAGCGTCTGAACAATGGACGAAATATCATATTCCGCACTCTCCCTGCTTCCTGCCGCCGTCTTCTTAATCTCTTCTTTCAAGTATCTATATACATCCAGGCTTACACCTGTCAATTTGCCAGAACCAAAATCCCCGGATTGGTATTGGTCTTCTGCAGATACCGGCAATGCCATAAAACTCAGCCCGCCAATCAGCATTCCTGTCGCCAGCATACATGCAAAAACCTGCCTGAATCTGCTTTTTAGATTTGCCATCCTGTCTGCCCTCTCCCTTTCGCTATCATACTTCTTTATAATAATAACATGTTTACGCGCCAAGTCAAGTTTGCATGCATAAATAATATCGAAAATATGCGGACTAAATATTCCCCGCAAAAAGAGCATGGACAACTCCATGCTCTTATAATATCGTAATCTGATCCTATCTCTCAGCGAAATAGAACCTCTTTACATAAATACTTCCAACTGCGGCCAACAACAAAACAATATATAACATGGTCTGGCTGCTGTCACCTGTCTTCGGCGCCGTTCTGGCTGTCTGCTGATTCGCAGGCGCCGTACCCGCACTTCTCCATCCGATAGATACCGGAGACAATCCATGTACCACAAAGGAAATACTGTTATCTCCTTTGGAAATATCAAGATTCTCCAAGGTACCGGCCTCAAATCCGTTCATTGTCGTTGTGAATAGATGCTGGCCAAAGAAATCAAACCCTGTTTTCTTGGTGCCCGCCGGATACGGCATGGTGATCCTGATTCCCTTTGCCGGGAAATTCTCCTTAGTTGCCGGCTTCCACTCACCGTTACTGTCTTTGACCTGCAAAGTGATCTCACGAACCTGGATATTGGACGCCGGAATCCCATGCTTCTGTGTCAGATTATCCTTCATCGCACTCTCGATCTTCGACGCATCCGCAAGCGCCGGATTCTTGGCTATCAGCTCGTCCGAACTCTTGATGCTTGCCTCTACGACCGGTCTGTACTCATTCTGATCGGAAGGATCCAAGCTCTCCACAGTGATTCCAGGCTGCTTTGGCGTAGTCTGAGTCCCTGTGTTATCCGGCTTTGTTGATGTATCCGGTTTTGTCGTAGTGCCCGGCTTATCTGCGGTCCCTGGTTTGTCCGTGGTCCCCGGCTTATCCGTGGTCCCTGGCTTTGTCGTAGTACCTGGTTTATCTGTGGTTCCCGGTTTGTCTGTGGTCCCCGGCTTATCCGTGGTCCCCGGTTTGTCCGTAGTGCCCGGCTTATCTGTGGTTCCCGGTTTGTCCGTAGTGCCCGGCTTATCTGTGGTCCCTGGCTTATCCGGTGTATCTGGATTCTCTGGATCTGCCGGCTCACCTGGCTTCTCAAAAGAATCCGGATCCTTGGACGGATCATAAGCCTTGTCCGCTAATTTCAGAACAGACTCATCAAACAACCTTTTCGTCGTATCATCATATTTATAGTCTATACTCTTGCTTGCGGTAAAAGTGTACTGCGAATCCCAGCTTCCACCAGAAGGAATTGCCAGAAACAACTGTTCAGGATACCCGACCGTCTCTGTGTCACAATTCGTCACATCCACCAGATAATTATCTCCTCCGATGTTGACAATGTTCCACATATGCGGGCCTGCTCCGGTTCCGCCTGCCATCACGCCTGTGACAGTATAGCACTTCGCTTTGTTGAACTGCGACAGATCACAGAGATACTGGAATGCTTTGGAATAACCTTCACAGACAACATTCGTATCCGGATCGCCGTCAAATACCGCAATCAACTGCCATGCTTCGTTTGAACCGTTATAGTCTGGTTGTGCAGCGTCAGTGTTGTAAGATACCAGGTCACAGATCGCATTCTTATAGGCAAGCAGTTTATCATGGTCTGATTTGCTCTCATTCGCGTCTACGATTTCCTGCGCCTTTGCTGTTACTGCATTTGCCGCTTTGGCCTTGGCCGCATCTGCCGTATAGTACCAGTCCTCCTGCCCTTTCAGGTTATCTGAACGGTATTCGGCGGAAACCAGCATACGGACAATAACATTGCTTGCCTTACCGTCTTGTGACTGGCTATAACCATAATTAATTGCACCTTGGCTTCCAGACGGTGCATTCCTTGCTGATTTATCATACCAATATAATTCATAAGGACAGTCCGTTAGTAGATATGAGGTAATTATACTCAAATTATCTGAAACTTCCTTAGCCTCATCAGATGTACTTACGATTGCTGATATATCAAATGTTGCACTGGTACGATTCCCATCCGCTATCTTCTGGATCTCTGTCTTCAGATAGCTATACACCTTCTGGCTGATACCTGTCAGTTTACCGGAACCAAAGTTCCCATACCGGCCCTTATCCGGGCTCACATAAGTAGTGACCCGTTCAAGCTCCTCTGTCCCGCCATCTGTCTCCGGTTGTCCTTTTGCGGACGTTTCAGCCGAAGCCGCTGTCACAGCAGCAGCCGAGAAATATTCCGATAATTCCGTCAATGTCTCTTCTGCACCCTCAAGCTGCTGTTTCTGTTCATCAGTCAGCTGATTAAATGCGTCAAACACTGCCTGAACCTGATTCTGGCTTTCCTTCTGCTGTTCTGCCGTCTGTACTTTGACAGCATCCAGTGCCGGCAATGCTTTCAACAACGCTGACACTGCCTGAACAGCCTCATCCGGCTGAGCAGCCCCCTGCATCGCTGCATCTTCTTCTATCGCAGCCGGCACCGCCGCCATCTCCTCTGCGAATACAGGCAATGCCGTAAAATTCATCCCGCCGGCAACCATTCCTGCCGTCAGAATGCATGCAAATGCCTGTCTGAATCTGCATCTTAGATTACTCATTATGCTCATCAACTCCTTTACTTTTATAGTAAAACTCTCTCTACCCTCCTCCCCCTCACTGAATCTACCTTTATCATAGCATTTTTCCATATTATGTCAAGCTTATTCCCCGGCGGAACAATCGGCATAACATTGATTTCTCTGTCTATGATAGTAGCTTTCTCCGTATGCTATGGCAAGTAAAAATTCCGACAGAGGATTCACCCCTGTCGGAATTTTACTTTTACAGTCCTGCGCTCTTTGGCAATTCCGTTCTATGCCCCAAAAGCATCTTCTCGCCATTTATTTCTTAATATGTTCCATTCCAAACAGCCTGATTTCCCCGATGTCTGAGAGCTGTTCATTGGATTTCTGATCTAACTCACCTTGACACAACTAACATTTATCAACCTTCACATCCATAAGCTGTCTCGGCACTTCCATCTGCACGCCTTCGTACGCCGCCCTGGCCTTGGCTCTCTTCACCTTCAAAGCCTCCGGGGTTGTCTCAGCTTCCATGCGGGTCAACTCACGCTTCTGCAGGGCTGCCCTGTTACTTTCAACGGCTTCATGGGCCTTCGCTGCCTTCGCCGCGTCAATCTGATTCTCCCGCGATGCATCATCCGCTCCGTCTGCCCGCTCCGTCTCTTTCACGTCATTCGCCTCAGAATCGCTCTTGGCTTCGGTCTCCTCCTCGATCTTCTCTTCCGGATCTTCGATGCCCATCTCGGCCTTCTTCGCCTCTTCCAGTTCCTTCTCGGCCTTGGCCTTCTCTGCCTCTGTCGGAAGCTTGGCATACTTGCCGCTCTCCACGAATTCCTTCGTGACTTCCTCCAAAGCCTGGTTCTTCATATGTTCCTGCCAGATCAGTTCCAGCTTCTTCCCCTCGGGTATGTTCGGATTATTCTTAATATTATTCACCGTACTCAGAGAAGCCGCCGCATGATTCGTCCTGACACGCTGAACCTCTTCCTTCGTCTTGCATCTCTTAAGCTCGTTCTCATAGTTCTTCTGTTCTGCTTCGATAGACTTCACCTTCTGATACATCTGCGGATCGTTCTTCTGCAGATACTCCATCTCTTCCGCTGTCAGCTTCTTACCGTTCGCAAGCTTCGTCCTGATCTGTGCAGCAAGCTTCGCTGAACCATCCGCCTGAGCCTGTCTGATCTCTTCCGCCTGCCGGCTTACCGCATCCAGCTTCGTACTCCCGTCTGCAGTGAAGTCGCTGTTCGTCTTCTTCTGCTGCCACTTCATCTGCATCTCCATATTCCTTGTATATGCATTCAACGACTGGATCATATTAAAATTCACAAAGATACACCTCCCTTAACCATATACCTACCAAACACTGCGAATCATTATCTTATCTTATATTTTATATCGGCAGTCAGAGAAAAATTATAAGAATAGCAAAGGTGTAAAGTCTTTACTAATTCGCTAAAGACTTTACACCTTAATTAGTTTATTTCTTTATTATTCGCAAGAATGTTTTTCTTGCGTATTTTTAGCTTTTCTTTTTCATTTTCATCTGTCTCTCTGTCAATTAATTCATCAACAAAAGTTATCAAAGCGTTATAAACTTCAAATTGCTGGTCGCTCATACCCATATCGTTCACCACCTTTTAATAAGTGCCGTTTACTTGTCACTTTTATTATATCAATCGGTGATCGCAGTGTAAAGCCTTTGCTATAATTTATTTGCAAAACAATCCATGATTAAAGCCCACATCCGTTCTTAATATCTTAACCGGAACACCCGTGCACTTACCGGCGCCGGAAGCTCAACCGTAAGCTCCCCTGCCTCTTTATTCCATCTCCACTTGCAGTCTCCTGCTTTCGGGTACCCGCACACGACCTCTACATCCTTCCCTCTCAGATGCTTTACCGGGATAGCCGTCATGGCAAACTGGCTGTTCCGTCTCCACACGGCCAGATAATCCTTCCCCGGCACGCGAAGCCCAAGGCTCACCCATGGATCCTTGTATGCCGAGATACCCAGCGGCCAGTAGGGCAGCGACTCTTTGATATCTCCCCGGATCGACTTATAGAAGTCAAGCGCCTCCTTCACGCAGTCCATCCGCTCTTTGCTAAGCTCCGCCAGATGACCGCTCTGATGGATCCTCATAAGGATCGCATTGACCATATTGTAAATGACCTCTTCCCGATCCCCTTCGGTCAGCGGATAAGACCAGATCGCCGACTGTTCCGGCGTCAGCGCCGAAGGTGAATTCGCCGCGATCGTGGCGTACCGCACATAGTTCTCCTGATCGCTGGTGGACTGGATGCTGTAACGGGACAGCATGGCATAATCCATCCGAAGTCCTCCTGACGAGCAGTTCTCGATGATCAGCTCCGGATATTTCTCGAATATTCCGTCCAGCCACGCAAGATATGCCCGGTTATGCCCCAGAAGCCCGTCGCCGAAGCTGTCGGCATTCAACTCCGTTCCGATTCCCGGCTCGATATTGTAATCCATCTTGATATAGCCCACGCCGTATTCATTCACCAGACGGTCAATAACCTCCGTCGCATGCTCCCGAACCTCCGGGTTCCTGTAATCAAGCTGATAACGGCTCCGGTCGTAGACCCTCTTCCCGTGGCGGGTAAAATACCAGTCGTCCGGAACCCGGTCTGCCTTGGGACATTTGATCCCCATGACCTCAAGCTCAAGCCAGACTCCCGGGATCATGCCCTTGCTCCGGATATAGTCCATCACTTCCCGAAGCCCGCCCGGGAAACGTTTCCTGGACGGAAGCCACTCTCCGACTCCGTCCCACCAGTAGCCGTCGGAATACCAGCCGCAGTCCACACAGTAGTATTCACATCCGGCTTCCGCAGCCTTGTCGATCAGCGGGATCTCCTTCTCCGTGGTCGGATCGCCGAAGAGACAGTTCATATAGTCGTTGAAGATTATTTTCAGGTTCTTATTATCGTCATTCACACGGCGGATCGCCCTGCGGTATTTCGTCAGTTCTCCCATGGCCTCGTCGAATCCGCCGGCGCAGCTTCCCACGCTCACCGGTACCGTGACGAAGGTCTCCCCAGGCTTCAGGTTCTTCCACCAGTGGTTATGATGCTCTGTAGGACCGCTTAATTTCAGGTACACATGCCCGTCCTGGTCGCTGATCTCCCAGTACCAGGAGCCGTTGTGCTCGATCTGCCAGTAGAGCGCCGAGTTCGTCTCCAGATTCTCCAGATACCCCATAGGCAGGTATTCCTTGGCAGACCAGTTACCGGTGTTCCCTATTCCGATCGTCTTGGAAGAACGGTACATCCCATAAGGCTGAGATAAGGATAACCCCAGGTCTTTCGGCAGATAGCTGTTCCAGTGCAGCTCCTTTTGCCATGCATTGTGAGGGATATAGAGCTTGAGCTTATCATCGAAGTCCATCATTCCCTCCTTCTCGATCCCATTTAACGCGAAGGAAGACACATACTCCAATCCTTGCGGTTCCTCCCCGGCATTCGTCACTTCCGTCCAGGAGCGGACCACCGCGATCCCGTCATAGAACTGCACATGGCTCACTGCCAGGATCCCCGTCTCCTTGTCCTCTGCCGTGACCTCAAGCTTGCGTCCCTTATCATTCCTGTAATCCTTGAAATCCTTATATTTCATGCGGTATCCGGGCGAAGTCTGGATATATTTCGATCCATGACGCTCTCCTACCCGGTCCTGTCCGGATATCAGGATCTCAACCGGATAGAAGGACTGAGTTCCCGTATCTGACGTTAGATCCGTCTCCGAAAACGGCAGCGCCGAGAAATGCAGCAGCTTGATCTCATTACTGTCCGTGATCTCCCACACCATGTGAAGTCCATTCTCACATATCTCTATCCGTCTCATTTTAACACTCTCCTTTCTGCACTACTGTTCATATCTGCGGTGCTCGCAGCAACGTCTAGCCCTTCACAGACCCGCTCATCAATCCGGCCAGGAAGTATCTCTGCAGGAACAGGAAGATCAGCGTCACCGGGATCACCGCGATTACGGAACCTGCCATCAGTCCGCCCCAGTCAATGGTATTGGCCCCTTTAAAGAGCATAATCGCCGGAGTCAGTGTACGGTACTGATCCGTGGAAATGAAGATATACCCGAACATGAACTCATTCCACGCATTGATGAATGCATACAGCCCCGTAGACACCAGACTTGGAATCGACAGCGGCAGGATAATCCTGAGGATCGTCTGCGTCTTACTGCATCCGTCGATCTCCGCCGCCTCCTCGAGCGCAAGGGGCACCGTGTCGAAGAAGCTGCTCATCATGAAGGTACACAGCGGAATTACGAACGTTGTATACGCCAGGATCAATGACAGGTAAGATTCCAGCACATGCAGCCTCTGCATGATCAGGTACAGCGGAACCAGAAGCAGTACGCCCGGGATCATCTGTGACAACATCATGGCAAGGTTGGAAGCCTTCACCAGTTTCAGCTTAAAATACCTGCTCAGTGCATATCCCGCCAATATTGCAACGATCATGGACAGCACGCACGCCACTACCGACACCAGCAGGCTGTTCTTGATATAATTCAGGAATCCCACTTCGAACAGCACCCTCTTGAAATTCTCAAGGGTCGGCTCTATGATAGCGAAGGAGGGCGTCGCCGTTCGGATCTCCGTCTTAGGCTTCAGCGCAGAGATCACCATCCACACGAACGGGAAGATACAATATACAGAAAATACTACCAACAACACGTAAGTGACCACTTGGGCGATCTTGCGGTTTCTCTTGTTCAACATCTCACATCTCTCCTTTCCTACGCCATATCTTCACTGAGCTGCGATCTCTTGCGGTAATAGAAGATGAATAAGACCACCATCACCGTAAACATCATGGTAGACAATGCAGAAGCCGCACCTACGTCAAACTTGCGCATGGAGTACCGGTAGATCATAACCGGAAGCGTCTCGGTCGCATAATTGGGGCCGCCCTCTGTCATAACCCAGATAAAGTCGAAATTCACTGCCGTCCAGATCACATGGATGAATAAGATAACCAGCGATACCGACCGAAGCTGCGGCAGAGTTACGCTGAAGAACCTTCTGAACATTCCTGCCCCGTCGATGGACGCCGCCTCCGCCAGATCCCCGGGGATCGACTGCATCGCCGATAAGAAGGATATGGTATAATACGGGAAGCTTCGCCAGATGTTGACGAAGATCACCGTTGCAAGGGCATACTTCGAATCTCCCAGGAAATTAATGGATTCGTTGATCAGGCCCATATTTTTCAGCATATAGTTGACGATACCGAATTCCGGGTTCAGCATCCAGTCCCAGGTCATACCGGCAACGATGATCGGAACCAGCCATGGGATAAAGATGCAGGTCCGAAAGATCGCGCGTCCCTTAAATTTCTGATTTAGCAGCACCGCCGTGATCATTCCCATCAGATATTCTCCCGCGACAGAGAATACGGTCCAGAGTATCGTATTCTTCACCGCCTGGGCAAAATGCTCGTCTTCTGTGATCGTCTGAAAATTCTCAATCCCTGCAAATCCGGTCATTGATTTATTGATCAGATGAACATGGGTAAATGCATCATGGATTACCTTCCCTAACGGAAATGCGATCAGCAATGCAAGGAACACCAGGGCAGGCAGCAGCATGATAAATGCAGTCTTAAGCTTCCTCTGGTCTCGTGTCAATTTGGATGACGTTTTCATATCTTCCCTCCAGTTCTCATATATATTTCGCTGCGGCAATATCCGCCGCAGCAGCCGAAAGACTGTAGAAAGGGGCTATGCTGCATCCTCTGCAGCAGCCCCTTTCCGTTGAATTACACTATTCGCTAAGCTCTCCTGAATCTTCCAGAGACTTATTCACCGCGTCACACAGCCACTTAGCTGTCTCTTCCGGTGATTCACCCTCCTGAAGGACCTTCGCCATGGCATCCTGCATCGCCTGTGTCACGCCGCCTAAGGTTACAGGCGGGAATGTGATACCGGTATCAGACAATGCCTGGAAGTCCTTGCTCCACTTGCTGTCTGTCGTTACGTCTGAACGAGGAGATCTGTCCGGGAATCCTGCTTCCTGCCATTCCTTGCTGCAGAATGCGCATGCCAGATCAAAAGCTTCCTCTTTGTTCTTGCTGTCAGACAGGATGAAGAGCGGTTTACATTCCATGTATGTAGCGGCATGTCCGTCTGATGGATATGGGATCGGAGCAACCACTACGTCTTTCATAGTCTCCGCGTTGCCTTCTTCCCTCTCAGCAAGCCAGTTTCCTGTCACGTAGGAGCCTACGATACCTGTCGCAAAGTTCTCGTCTGTCTCTTCCCAGCCCCAGTTCTTGCAGTTCTCGTCGATGATTCCCTTGTCAACCAGATCCTTATAGAACTGGAATACCTTCGTCGCGTTCTCAAGCTCTTCTTCGTTGTCATTCCAGGTACATTTGTATTTTCCGCCTTCCTGTGCGGATGCGATCTCGAGATCATACTGTGCCAGATATACCAGAAGCTCCTGTGCGGAACGCACGCCCGTGCAGGCAAGCTCTGTAGGATACTGTCCGTTCTTCTCCTTGTAGTCTGTCAGTTTCAGCAGGTCTTCCCAGGTAGCAGGTGTCTCGACATTCGCTTCTTTGAACTGATCCTCATGCACCAGATATGCACGAACCGTCATCTCATACGGAACTCCGATGATCTTGTCGTCGATGGTCATAGCATTCACAACCGCGTCAGACAGTGCGCTCTTATCTTCCCATCCGTTAAAACGGTCTGTCAGATCCTCAAGGATTCCCATGTTGTAGAACTCGCCTACATACTCCGGAAGTCCCCAGATCAGATCCGGAACGTTGCCGCCGGCTGCTGCCGTCAGAATCTTCTCGTGAAGCATATCATAGGTGAAGTTTGTCTGGTTTACCTTATTGCCAGTCTCTTCCTCCCACTTCGCGATCTGCTCTGTGCCGGCCTTCTGTGTATCCGCGCCGTCTGTCCAGCAGGTCCACAGCTCTACCGTCTTCCCGCCGTCTGAGGAAGCCTCTCCGTCTCCGCCGCCGTCTGAGGAACCGGAATCTCCGCCGCCGGAGCATGCCGCCATGGACAGCACCATTGTCCCGCACAATAACGCCGCAATCAATTTTCTTTTCATAATCTTACCTCCTGCTTTTTATACATTTTGTATAAAACGAGGATAATATGATTTACTTTTTTAATCAATATTTCTGATTCCAATTCTTAAATTCCCACCACAAGATATTAAAAAACCCCGTTTTCTTTCCTGCTTTTCTTGTATTCCGTCGGCGTCTCCCCGTAATATTCTCTGAATTTCTCCACAAATGTCTTCACATCCTTATAGCCGACCGCATTCGCCAGATGATATGAGGTGACGTCTGATTCCATCAGAAGCTTGACCGCCGCCTTCATCCGCACCTCGATCAGATAGTTCTTGAAGTTCTGGCCTGTCTCCTTCTTGAAGAAGGAGCTGAAATAATAAGGATTCATATAGACCATGTCTGCCAGCTTCCCAAGCTTGATATCCTCCGCGTAGTGTTCCCTGATGTAATATTTTACCTGCCGTATCACATCTCTCTCCTTGACATTCTCCGCCGAGAGCACGCCTTCCACGAAGCTCTTAAGATTCTTCCCGATGAATAGCCGCAATTCTCTGTATGTATTCATCTGCCTGGTATTGGATACAAATGTCTCGAAGTTCTTCCGGTCCTTCTCGTTAAGCTTCGTATATTCCTGTATCTCCCTGAGCAGATCCAGCAGCATGGCGACGCAGCGGTTCTCCGCCGCATAACGGTTGCCGTAATGCAGGTTCTCTATGGTATCCATCAGCGTCTCCAGATCATTGATCCAATCCTCTTCCCCATTGAAAATAGCCTGCCGCATCCGACTGTACATCTCCGTATAATCATCGAAGGAGGAATGGAATTCCCGCGATATCCCGTCATACCGTATCACATCCTCCTCGCAGAAATAATAAAGCTGGCAGGAGAACTTGGCTGTCTTATACGCATATTTCAGCTCGCTGATCTGCTCCGCAGCCTTCCCGATCCCAACGACCAACCGCACATGGTACTGCTCCCGGATCCACCGGCAGATCCACGCGACCTCCTCCCCCACCTCCTTCTCGTCATTTCCCAGAAGGATCAGGTTATTGATATCCATATCCCGCTTGATCACGAAGCCGTTCTTATTCTGTTTCAGATGTTCATTGATCTTCTGGAAGATGGAGAAGCGCATCAGCTCATACATATTCTGGTCTTCCATGCGCGCGCCGAAAGAAGGCGGAAGCATCAGGCTGACTCCCACGAACACCTTTCCTGCCGTATCGATCCCGATCTCCTGAAAATGCTGATACAGGTTCCTCGACTCGTATTCCGAGTTGATCTTCTGGAATACCTGCTCCACGTCATTCTTCCTCGCCTGCCAGTATTCCATAGGATGGTCTGTGCGGAGCATCTGCTCCGCCCTGATGATGGCATGCTCCAGTTCTTCCTTCCCAACCGGCTTCAGCAGATAATCCACAGCCTCCCGGCTCAGAGCCTTCTTCACATAGTCGAATTCCTGATAGCCGCTTAAGAATATGACCTTCACATTCCAATCGTTCTTCCTGATCTCCTCGATCACATCCAGACCCGTCATCTTGGGCATCGCCACGTCTGAGACGATGATATCCGGCTGGAGCTTCTGCACCTTGCGAAGCAGCTCCTCTCCGTCGCAGGCATCCGCGATCACCTCTGCGTCCAGCTTGTCCCATGCGATCAATTTCCTAAGCCCTCTTATGATCACCGGCTCATCATCTGCCAGTATCACCTTAAACATGGCTCTCCTCCTCCTTCATTATCGGTACGGTCCATTTCTCCTCTTCTCTCATTACCGGCAATATGTATTTGACGATCGTCCCTATTCCTTCGTAGCTGATGATCTCCATCCCATACTCTTCTCCAAGGATCAGCTTGATCCTGTCATGGGCATTCTTAAGGCCGATACTCGCCTTCTTGCTTCTGGGATGATTCACCGTCTCCTTATTCTTAAGCAGCTCCTGCACTTCCTTAAGCTTCTGAGGCGTCATGCCAAGACCGTTGTCCATCACGCTGATCAGGAGCTTATCCTCTTCCACCTGTACATTGACCGCGATAATGCCGCTCGCCTCCCGCGGGCGCAGCCCATACTTCACCGCATTTTCAACGACCGGCTGGAGGATCAGCTGGGGCACCTTAAGGCTTAGAAGCTCCTCATCCACATTGATCTCCAGATCGAACCGGTTCTCGTAGCGAACTCTGACGATCTTGAAATAATTCTCCACATTCTCGATCTCATCCCGCAGTGTGACGATCTCCCTCGCTCCGCCGATCAGATATTTTAACTGCCCGGAAAGCCCGTCCAGAAGACCCGCCGTCTGAAAATCGTCATTCATCACCGCCGTCATACGGATCACATCTAATGTATTATAGAGATAGTGGGGCTGTATCTGCGTCTTTAAGATCTCGATCTGTGCCTCCCTCTGCCGGATCTCCGCGATATAGACCTTCTTGATATGCCCCTGCAGATTCTCCGTCATCTTATTCAATCCCTTCGCAAGGAATCCGATCTCATCATTAGACTCCACCGTTACCCTTGTGTCAAGCTCCCCTTTCTGAATCTTCTCCATGGCCGTCTTCAGCTGCAGGATCGGCATGCTGGTCTTCCTGGAATAGAAATAATATAAGAACAGAAGCAGGACCACGCTGATACAGATGATCAGTATCGTATTGTTACGGATCTCCTGATAGCTGTTCTCCAGGTTGAATCTGGGAATCTTGTGAACCGCGATCCAGTCGGTCCCTTCGATATAACTGTAGATATAGTACATGCCGTCTGCGATCATATACTGATACCGGGCATCCATTTCAGGCAGATATTCTGCTAATTCTCCCAATTCCTGATTGATCCGGCCCGCATCCGGGTGATAGACGAATACTTTCTCCTTCTTGTCTACGATATACATCTCGCTTCCCGCGTTCAATTCCGTCTCATTTACCACATCGGACAATGCCTTGATATTGACGTCAATGTACAAGGTTCCGATCACCTCTTCGTCGGCTGACTGGATCGTCTTGGTATTCCTGATATTCCTGGCTATGGTGAAATCCAGCATCTGCGGATAGTAATAGTAATCCGTCAGATGCGTGGGTATCAGCTGCGCCTGTTTCCGATCCTTGTCATAATACTGCCGGTTCCATCTCTCGGCAGCCTCCGAAGAGAGCACGGCCTCCGAGGAACGGACTACCGAATACTGCCTTCCGTCCACCGTTATGAAGAACACATGGTCAATGCAGGGATTCCGGTACAGGATGGACTCAAGGATCCCCGACATCATCACCGTCCTTCGCTTCTCCTGTATCGAATCATCCTCCATGAGTTCATAGAAGTAATCATACCCGGTGATCCGGTATTCATACAGATAGTTCGTATTGTCCACCATATCCCGGTACACACTCTCCACCCCTCTGCCGATAGACAGCGTGGTCCGGTACATATTAGACAGCAGATTCTCCTTGATGGATTCCGCATACGCATTGTAGATCGCGATCCCCATCACCAGCAGCGGCAGGATCCCGATCAGGATCAGCACGACTACGGACTTGATAAACAGGCTGACAAACGGCCGCTCTTTCCCTTCTCTGTGTCTCATTCCTCTTCTCCTAATGTATGGTCTGCGCATCATTCCATGATTCATCCAGCCGCCTTGCCGCCGTCTCCACATGAATGGTATTCGTTGCCAGGGAATACAGAATATTCTCCATATCCTGCGTGAAATTCTCCGGCGTCTCAAAATTACCGAAATACGTCTCGATCTTATCCGCATACCGGTAAGAAGTAAGGAGGTTCTGCTGCACGATCGGCGCCGCATACAGTACGGCGTCCTTCGTCGTGGGCATGGCATACATCGCCTGCAGAATCTTGCGGTAATTCTCCTTCTGATAGCTGAATTTCAGGAACTTCTCTGCCGCCGCCTTCTTCTCTGGATCCGCGGCGCATTCCCTGGAGATCGCAAGCTGCGACCCGGACTTATGGATCACCACCGGTTCTCCCTTCTGATCCGGCATATAGAACCAGCCCATTCGGAACTGCAGCGGATCCTCTTCAAGCTCTTCACCCAGGGTCGTCTTATCCGATTCGCTGGCCAGCGGGTAGGATTCCAGGATCTCTGTAAACATACTTGGCTCTGTCAGGAACATCGCAGCCTTCTGATTCAGGAGCTGTACGATGATCTGATTATCATTCATATTGATGGAATCTTCAAGAACGAAGCTGCCGCTCATGAATTCCTGATATTCCTTCAGGACCTCAAGCATATCCTCATCCCGGAAGGATACCTCGCCGGCTTTCCTCTTCTTCTGCCATCCGGGAGTCTTCGCCTCTACCCTGGTGAGGAAGAAATAATTCAGCCAATTGCTGTTGGTGTCGCTTCGGCTCCCTCCCACCGCGAGAGGGGCCACATGATTCTCCTTAAGCGTCTCGCACACACTGATAAATTCATCATAAGTAGCCGGAACAGACAGCCCATACTGCTTGAATATAACCTGATTGTAGATGATCCCGATAGAAGTATCATAGAACGGGAGTGTATAGACCGCCCCGTCGATCTGGATGGGGTTCTTGGCAAGCTTCCCGAGATCGGCTGAGATCGGCCCAAGCTTATCCGCCTCAAGGAACATATATGGATCCTCTATCTCGAAGATATCCGGGAATTCCCCCAGCGCTTCCTTGGCTTTCAACTGCTCCGTATAGCTTCCGTTGTTGGAATGCTCTGTGACGATGGAGATACCCGGATGTTCGCTTGTGAATTCTTCGCACAGCTCCTCCATCGCAGCCGTCCATCCGATATTCTCTCCCGTATACAGGACAGACAGCTCCGTCTCATCCTCCGGCTTCTCCTTCTCAAGCATAGACAGCTTACCCTTCTCTATCTCTCCTTCATCCTTCGTACATCCTGCCAATCCGTATACGGCTGCGGCCGCCGCTAATGCAACGGCCGCTATATGGCTTCGTCTCATATGTATCTCCTTCCTTATCCAAGCGCCACATCCAGGATCATCATCACCAGAAAACCGACGATAAATCCCAGAGTCCCGGACTTCTCATTCTCTCCCGCATTGGCTTCCGGTATCAGCTCCTGGACGACCACATAGATCATCGCCCCCGCCGCAAGCGACAGGAACCAGGGCATACCCGCCCTCACCGTCCCCGCAAGCGCTGCCGCCGCGACGCCGAACACCGGCTCCACCACCGCCGACATGCTTCCGATCAGGAATGCTTTCTTCTTACTGAACCCGTTCTGGATCAGCGGCAGGGCAACCGCGGTCCCCTCCGGGAAATTCTGGATCGCGATCCCAAGGGCAAGCGCCGCCGCCCCGGAAAATAGCGCCGCATCCTCCGGATTCTGTGCCGCCAGTGCGAACGCAAGCCCGATCGCCATCCCCTCCGGGATATTGTGGGCCGTGATCGCCGTCACCAGCATGGCGGTATTCTTCTTCACCCGAAGGTTCTCCCATCTCCCGATCAGATAATCCACCGCCAGGAGAAGAAGCACTCCCAGCAGAAACCCGCCGGTCATCACAAGCCAGCTGATCTGCCCGTTCTCCTCCGCGAATTCGATCCCCGGAAGCAGCAGCGACCACACCGAAGCAGCGATCATCACCCCTCCGGCAAACCCCAAGAAGCCGCTCTGAATCCTGCCTCCCATATCCTTCTTCACGAAGAACACTCCCGCCGCCCCAAGCGTCGTCACCGAGAAGGTCAGAAGTGTCCCAAGTAATGTCCATATTATACCATTCATTTTTCCCACCTCATCACTAATATACGGCGAGAAATACAAATGGTTCTTAAAAATTCTGGAATGCCCTCATAGAAGCCTCTTCCTCAAACTGTCTGGAATACAGCTCATAATAATATCCTCTGATGCCAAGCAGCTCCTTGTGGGTTCCCCGCTCGATGATCTTCCCGTCCTTCACCACCAGGATCAGATCCGCCTGACGGATCGTCGACAGCCTGTGTGCGATGATGAAGGAAGTGTGCCCCTTAAGCAGCCTTGCGGTCGCCTGTTGGATCAGCTGCTCCGTCTGCGTATCGATGGAGGAAGTCGCTTCATCCAGCACGAAGATACTGGGGCTGGCCAGGATCGCCCTGGCAAAAGAGATCAGCTGCTTCTCTCCGGTAGAGAGCCTCCCGCCGCTCTCTCCTACATCGCTGTCATATCCCTTCTCAAGCTTCCTCACGACCTCGTCTGCCGACACGTTCCTTGCCGCCTCCTCGACCTCCTCGTCAGTAGCCGTAAGCCTCCCGTAACGGATGTTCTCCCGGACTGTCCCAGAGAACAAATGCGGGTTCTGCAGTACATAGCCGATCTGGCTGTGAAGCCATAGCTGGGATCGCTCCCTGTAATCTACGCCGTCGATCAGGATCCTTCCTTTCGTCGGCTCGAAGAAGCGGCCCACCAGGTTCACAAGGGTAGATTTGCCCGCTCCGGTCTCTCCGACGATGGCCACGTTCATGCCCGCCGGTACATGGAGGTTGAAATGCTCCAGAACAAACTCTTTCCCGTCCGGATACCGGAAGGATACATCCTCGAACACAATATCTCCCTTGATCTTCTCCCAGTTCTCTCTCTTGGGATGAAATGCATCTCCGTATTTCTCAAGCACCTCCGCTCTGTCCACCACATTCGGCTCCTGCTCCAGAAGATCCATCACACGTTCGATATTCGCCTGACAGGAGATCAGCTCCGCCAGAAGCCTTGCAAGCTGCTGGATCGGCTCGAAGATGATCACCGCGTAAGAGATGAACACCGACAGCGTCCCAAGCTTCATGATCTCCTCCTTCACCATGTAACCGCCCTGTGCCAGCACTACCGCCGCCGCAATCGAACCAAACAGCAGGATCGTAGGGATATAGACTGCGTTCAGCTTCGCCGAATGGCTTGCCGCCCTGTGCATCTGTGCCGTCCTCTCGAAGAAGGCCTTCTCATTGTCCCCCTCGATCCCCATGCTCTTGGAGGTCTTGACCCCCGTGATCCCTTCGTTATATGCGCTGGTGATCTGTGCGTTGATCTTCCTTACCTTCCGGTTCCAGTGAAGGATCTTATTCTGGAAATAGACCGTCAGCACCGCGATACAGGGCACGATCAGCAAGATCACCAGCGCCAGCCTCACGTTCAGGAAAAACATGATCCCAAACACGCTGACCACATAGAGCAGCGCCCAGAACATATCCACAAGCCCCCAGGCAACCACCGTGGCGATCCTTAAAGTATCGCTCATCACCCTGGCATGGATATATCCCACCGGAGTCGTATTATAGTAGGAGAATGATAATCTCTGCAGATGTTCGAACTGCGCCCACTTCAGATCCTTACCCACATTCATCTCGATGGTCGTCGCCGCGCGGACCGAGAAATAGACGCACATCGTCTGGATCACGATCACGGCCGCGTAAGCAAGCGCGAACCCGGCAAGGCCCGTAAGCCTGTCCGCAGTAATAAAACGGTCGATGGCGTAGCTCTGGAACAGAGGCACCACCACGTCGATCCCCGCAAGGAAGATATTGAGTCCCAGGGTGACCGCGAAATATCTCTTATAAGGCCTGAAAAACGGCAGCATCTTCCCCCATACCTTGATGCTGAACGGTTTGTCATATTCCTGCTCTTCGTATGCCGCCATCTTCTACACCTCCATCCTCTCTCTGTCATCCTGGCTCATCTGTATCTCATAGATCTTCTGATACAGTCCGCCGTTCTTGATCAGCTCATAATGCGTACCTGATTCCTCCATGCGGCCGCGGTTCAGCACCATGATCTGATCCGCTCCCATAAGCGTGGTGATCCGGTGGGAGATCAGGATCACCGTCGCCTCCTTCATATGCTCGCCAAGCGCTCTGCGTATCCGTGCATCTGTCTGGGAATCCACCGCAGACAGGGAATCATCAAACACCATGATCGGCGCCTTTTCAAGCAGCATCCTGGCGATCGCAACCCTCTGGCGCTGACCGCCGGAGAGCGTGACGCCCCGCTCCCCTACCAGTGTATCGTATCCGTCCGGAAAT
>CANDQP010000072.1 GCA_947388185.1 uncultured Dorea sp.
ACATCCGCCTTGCTTGCGATCTCCCAGGGAGCGTGCATACAGAGGATGGCGATCCCGCCGTCGATCACTTCCATGCCGTAAGCTGCCAGTATGTACGCGATGGTGCCTCCGCCGCCTGCGTCGATCTTTCCCATCTCCGACATCTGGAAGCCCACTTTGTGTTCGTCGAATACCCGGCGCAGCTTTGCGATGTATTCCGCGTTGGCATCATTGGAGCCGCTCTTTCCCCGGACTCCCGTATGCTTGCAGAAAACCGGACCCCTTCCGAAGAAGCTGGACGACCGTTTTTCATATACGTCCGTATACATGGGATCGTAGGCCGCGCTCACATCGGAGGAGATCATGGTGGAATGCGCCAAGGCACGGCGCAGCTTTAACTCGGAGAAGCCTTCCAGCTTTTCATACAGCTCTGCCACCGCATTTTCAAAGAATCTGGAATGCATTCCGGTTGCCCCTACGCTGCCGATCTCTTCCTTATCCACCAGGATGCAGCAGGCTGTCTTCTCCACCTCTTCCACATCCAGGATCGCGAACAAAGATGTGAACGCACATACCCTGTCGTCCTGTCCATACGCCAGTATCATACTCCTGTCGATTCCGCAGTCTCTTGCCCTTCCCGCCGGAACGATCTCAAGCTCTGCCGACGCGAAATCATCCTCTTCCATATCATAATATTCCTTGAGGATCCGCATCACATTAGACTTCACGGCCTCCTTCTCTTCTTTGTCCAGATCCTTGTCCTGCTCAAGCGGGCAGCTTCCAAAGAGGATATCAAGCTTCTCCCCCTCGATCACTTCGTTGGCCTTCTTCTCCATCTGCTTCGCCGCAAGATGAACCAGCAGATCCGTGATGACAAATACCGGGTCCTCATCCTTATCCCCGATATTCACCTCAACTACCGTTCCGTCCTTCTTCACAACGACACCATGCAGTGAAAGCGGAATCGCAACCCATTGGTATTTCTTAATCCCGCCGTAATAATGCGTATCCAGATAAGCGAATTCATCATTCTCATACAACGGATTCTGCTTGATATCGATGCGCGGAGAATCAATATGTGCCCCTAAGATGTTCATCCCTTCCTCCAGCGGCCGTTTCCCGATATGGAATGCCGCAATGGCTTTGTCCATGCACACTGCATATACCTTATCCCCAGCCTTCAGCGGCTGTCCGGCCTTGAGAACCGATTCCAGAGACTTGTATCCCTTCTTCTCGATCCTCTCCACCGTAAGCTTCACACACTCACGCTCCGTCTTACCCGCATCCAGACACGCCTTATAATCATCGCTGATCCTCTCCAACTCCTCGCGCGCCGGTGCGGCGTATGATTTCCAAATATTTTCCTTGCCCATATCCTGACTCCTCCTTAAATTTTATCCTCTCCCTATTTCATCTCTTCTCTTACTTCTTTGAAGCACTTTACAATAAAGTCTATGTCCTCTTTTGTATGGCTCGCACATACCTGTGTACGGATCCTTGCCTTCCCCTTCGGAACTACCGGATAGGAGAACGCCACCACATAGACTCCCTTCTCCATCATCCGCTTCGCAAATTCAGCCGCCGTCTTCTCATCATACAGCATCACCGGCACACACGGATGAGTTCCCTGAATGATATCGAATCCATTGTCCACTAGCTCCTTGCGGTAGTATGCCGTTACTTCCTCCAGATGATCCCGAAGCTCGGTACTCTCATCCAGCATATCGAATAATTCGATACTAGCCCCCGCGATCGCCGGCGCCAGGGAATTAGAGAACAGGTACGGGCGGCTTCTCTGGCGCAGAAGGTCAATGATCTCTCTGCGGCCTGACGTATACCCGCCGGATGCTCCTCCGAGAGCTTTGCCCAGAGTTCCCGTGATGATATCCACACGCCCCTGTACGCCGCAATGCTCCGGCGTCCCGCGCCCGGTCTTGCCAACGAATCCAACCGCATGACTGTCGTCCACCATCACCAGCGCATTGTACTGATCCGCCAGATCACATACGCCTTTCAGGTTGCAGATGATCCCGTCCATGGAGAACACACCATCCGTCGCGATCAGCTTGATTCTCGCACCGGCCTCATCTGCCTCTTTCAGCTTCGCCTCCAGATCGTCCATATCGTTATTCTTATAGCGGAATCTCTTCGCCTTGCACAGACGGACACCGTCAATAATAGACGCATGGTTCAGTTCATCGCTGATCACAGCATCGTCTGCCGTCAGGATCGTCTCAAATAACCCTCCATTCGCATCAAAACAGGAAGAATACAGGATTGTATCGTCCGTCCCAAGGAACTCGGATATCTTCTTCTCCAGCTTCTTGTGGATATCCTGTGTTCCGCAAATAAACCGAACGGAAGCCACTCCATATCCCTTCTCATCATAGGTTCTCTTCGCCGCCTCGATCAGACGCGGATGGTCGCCCAGTCCCAGATAATTATTCGCACACATGCAAAGAAGCTCTCTTCCGTCCTCCATCTTCACCCTCGCACCCTGCGGAGAGACAAACGGGGCCTCACCCTTGAACAGGCCTGCTTCTTTGATTCCTTCTACTTCTTTGGTATAAATACTTAAAATATCATTTTTACGTGCCATCTTAATATCATCTCCCTCTTACTCCATTCTTAATCATTCACATGCGCCCAATCAAGGATTACCTTGCCTGACTGTCCGGAAATCATCGCCTCAAAGCCCTTTTCATAATCCTTGATATCAAAATGATGTGTAATGATCGGGGAAATATCCAATCCCGCCTGGATCATTGTAGACATCTTATACCAGGTATCCCACACCTTTCTTCCATAGATTCCCCGGATATTCAGCCCGTTAAAGATCACCGTCTCCAGATCCACAGTCGCGTCCGTTCTCTGGAGTCCAAGCAGCGCAATATTTCCGCCATGCTTCATATTATGGATCATATCGTGCAGCCCTGCCTGTGACCCGGACATCTCAAGCCCCACGTCGAATCCTTCCGTCATACCGATATCCTTCATGACTTCCGCAAGCTTCTCTTCCTTCAGATTCACCGTCCTTGTAGCTCCAAGCTTCTCTGCCAGCTCAAGCCTGTAAGGGTTCATATCGGTTACGACAACATGCCTTGCGCCTGAAAACTTCGCGATCGCCGCTGCCATACATCCAATCGGTCCTGCTCCTGCAACCAGCACATCTTCCCCAAGCATCTCATAAGACAGCGCCGTATGGGTTGCATTCCCAAAAGGATCGAAGATCGCATACATCTCCTCCGGGATCGCCGGGTTGCACGGCCATACATTGGAAGACGGGATCACAAGATATTCCGCAAATGCTCCGTTACGGTTCACGCCTACACCCTTCGCATCCTTACAGTTCTCCTTGTGCCCCTCCAGACAGTTCCTGCATTTCCCGCAAGTAATATGACCCTCTCCGGATACCAGATGCCCGGGCTTAAATCCTCTGACTCCGTTCCCTACCTCAACCACTTCACCCACATACTCGTGTCCGGCCGTCAAGCCAACCGGGATGGTATGCTGCGCCCAGTCATTCCACTGATAGATGTGCACATCTGTTCCGCAGATTGCCGTCTTCCTGATCTTGATCTTAACATCATTCGGACCCACCTCCGGAACCGGCACCCGCTTCAGCCACAGCCCTTCCTGGGGCTTCTCCTTCACCAGCGCCCACATCAGTCCGTCGTTCTTCTCACTCAATTCTATATTCCTCCTGTTCCTGCCGCCTGTCCGGCAGCATTCTATATGATGCCATTATAACACTCACCAACATTGTATACAATGGATTTTAGGGTATAATTTAGGGACGCAGTAAATTACCATTCACCACGTCCCTATATAGAATATTACCATTCAAATTTCTTAGCAAAATAAGCGTCAAGCTCGTCGATCTTCACTCTCTCCTGCTCCATAGTATCACGGTCGCGCACCGTTACCGCCTGGTCTTCCTCAGAATCGAAATCATAGGTCACACAGAACGGTGTACCGATCTCATCCTGACGGCGGTAGCGCTTGCCGATATTGCCGCGCTCGTCATACTCGCAGTTATACTTCTTAGAAAGCTGTGCATATACCTTCTCAGCGCCTTCATTCAGCTTCTTGGACAGCGGAAGGACACCGATCTTAACCGGTGCAAGCGCCGGATGGAAGTGAAGGACCGTTCTCATATCGCCGCCTTCCAGCTCTTCCTCATCATACGCGCTGCACAGGAAGGCGAGAACCATACGGTCTGCTCCCAGTGACGGCTCGATTACATACGGAATGTATTTGATCTTCTTCTCGTCATCAAAATATGTCATATCCTGCTTGGAGGTATTCTGATGCTGCGTCAGGTCGAAATCCGTCCTGTCCGCGATCCCCCACAGCTCGCCCCAGCCGAATGGGAATAAGAACTCAACGTCTGTCGTAGCCTTGCTGTAGTGGCTTAATTCTTCCGGTGAATGGTCGCGGTAACGAACCTCTTCTTCTTTAAGGCCCAGCGTTTTAAGCCAGTCAAGGCAGAACTGCTTCCAATATGCAAACCACTCAAGGTCTGTATCCGGTTCGCAGAAGAACTCTAACTCCATCTGCTCAAACTCTCTGGTACGGAAGGTAAAGTTACCTGGTGTGATCTCATTACGGAAGGACTTACCAACCTGGCAGATACCAAACGGGATCTTCTTCCTGGAGGTACGCTGTACATTCTTGAAATTAACGAAGATACCCTGGGCAGTCTCCGGGCGCAGATACACGATGCTCTTAGCATCCTCCGTAACTCCCTGGA
Source organism: uncultured Dorea sp. (assembly GCA_947388185.1). Taxonomy (GTDB): domain Bacteria; phylum Bacillota; class Clostridia; order Lachnospirales; family Lachnospiraceae; genus Sporofaciens. The sequence continues at coordinate 4,733 of CANDQP010000072.1, forward strand.
AGGTCTTGAACATCAGGTTGAACTCGCGGATCTCCGTGAAATTATGCTTGCCGCAGGTCGGGCATGGAATCTCATGCTCCCTGATATAAGCCTCCATCTGCTCATGGCTCCATCCGTCAATGCTATCTCCGATATCTATGTTATTCTCATGGGCATAATCTTCGATCATCTTGTCCGCACGAAAACGCTCATGGCACTCTTTACAGTCCATAAGAGGATCGCTGAATCCACCCAGGTGTCCGCTTGCCACCCATGTCTGAGGATTCATCAGGATCGCACAGTCCACACCTACATTATACGGGGACTCCTGCACGAACTTCTGCCACCACGCCCTCTTAACGTTATTCTTAAGCTCCACTCCAAGGTTACCGTAATCCCATGTATTGGCAAGCCCGCCATAGATCTCAGACCCTGGATAAACGAACCCCCTGGTTTTCGCCAATGCTACGATCTTGTCCATAGTCTTTTCTACCATATCTCTTCCTCACCTTCTTCTATGATTTTCTTATTATACCGTCAACCCCTCTTCTTTTCAAGTATTATTGCATAATTGTTTCCAGGATTTCCAGTGATTTAAAATGTTTTCCAAGATACCTGGCAAGATAATCCGTCACGAGTTTCCCCAATTCCTCTAAGACCTCTTCCTTCACCACGAAGGTATAGAGCTTCTCAACCGGCGACGAGATAATATATTGAAGCGTATATAACGTAGATGTCAGCAGCGTCCTGCCGTCCGTACATCTCTCCCGGCACCGGCCGCATATAAGGCCGCCCCGTTCCACACTGAACACCTGTCCCTGCTCCGCTGACCTGCAGCAGACACACTCGAACACCTGCGGCCCCTCGCCGTTGACCGCGATCACCTTAAGCTCATATATGTACCGGATCAGCCGGTTGGGGATCCTGGGGTTCACCAGCGCCCGCATGGTCTGGTACAGAAGCTTAAGAAGCGCCGTCTCATCATTGGCCTCCCTGGCATAATAATTGGCAAGCTCCATAAAGTAGAATCCGTAATACGCGCCCTCCACATCCAGCCGAAGCTCCTGAAAATAATTGGAAATAGAGGCCGACACCAATGTATATGATGTCCGCCCCTCATAAACGGTAAATTCCCCGAAAGAAAACGGGCTCGTCACTCCCACCAGCGCGCTGTTGGGCTTCCTCGCCCCCCTCGCAAATGCCGCGATCTTCCCTCTCTCCTTCGTAAGGACAACTATGCGTCTGTCGTATTCACCAACCGGTGTCGCTGCAAGCACCATGCCGGTTACCGTAATCTGATTCACCGCTTTCACCGCTTTCATAGTGGTCTATGACCTGTTTGCAGATCGCCATCCCTTTATAATACAGATAGTCCTTGATCTTCCCTGATTCAAGGAACCGCTTCCAGTAATCTTCTTCCATGATGTCACCTCATCCCTGACCAATGTCTTTACAAGGTTAGGGTGTCCCGGAAGCACATTATTTTATTCTTCTTCCCGATATCCAAAATTTTTCATCAGGAATTCACTGTCCCGCCAATCCTTCTTCACTTTGACCCAAAGCTTGAGATTTACCTGCATTTCCAGCATCCTTTCAATCTCATACCTGGCGGTGCTGCCGATCTTTTTCAACATATTTCCTTGTTTGCCAATAATTATCCCCTTGTGCGAATCCCGCTCGCAGATGATCGTCGCGTCGATATGCATGACTTTATTCTTCGTCTTCATGCGGTCGATCGCCACCGCGATCCCATGAGGGATCTCATCCTCCAGACAGTGAAGCGCCTTCTCCCGGATCAGCTCCGCCACGATCTGACGCTCCGGCTGGTCCGTAACGGTCTCTTCATCATAGAACTGCGGCCCATAGGGAAGATACTTCATCACGACCTTAAGTAATTCATCCGTATTATCCCCGTTTCTCGCGGAGACCGGAACGATCTCCGCAAAATCATAGATATCCTTGTAAGCCGCGATTGAAGGAAATACTTCCTCCCGCTTCACACTGTCAATCTTGTTGATCACAAGCACCACCGGAGTCTTCACCTTCTTAAGCTGCTTCGCGATATGCTGCTCGCCGGCCCCTATGAAGGTCGTCGGTTCTACAAGCCACAGCACCACATCCACCTCGTTCAAGGTCCTCTCGGCAACATTTACCATATACTCTCCGAGCTTGTTCTTGGCCTTGTGGATCCCCGGAGTATCCACGAACACGATCTGCCCCTCTTCAAGGGTCAGCACCGTCTGGATCCGGTTGCGGGTAGTCTGCGGCTTATTGGACGTGATCGCGATCTTCTGGCCGATCAGATAATTCATAAGGGTAGATTTCCCCACGTTGGGACGGCCGATCAAAGTTACAAAACCAGATTTATAATCCTTTTTCATTCTTTCTCCTGTTCTCTTCTTGTGCATGTTCCGTATCCGTTCAGACAGTACACTAGAATCTTGTCACCGTCCCGAACATATCTCTATTCTCTTCTATCTTCTCCTCGCTGCCGATCACACAGAACTGATCCGCCTTAAGCACGGCCTTTGCCACGCGTGCAAGCGCGCGGATATCCTCCTGCCCTGCGTCCAGAATCTGGTTTCTCTCCTCCCGGATCATATCTGCGCTCACCTTATTCATATAGAGATTCATGGAACGTTCGCCCTTGATCGCCGGAGTCATGGGCTGATCGATATTGCTCATGGTTCCGATGATATACTTCGTCATATCGCGCTCGCTGACGGTAAAGTTCTCAAGATAATCCACGACGCCTTCATACACCTCCACCGTCCGGCTAAGATTCGGGTCGCGGTAAGATACAAAATACCCCTCCCCGATCCTGTTGAAGTTGCTCATGCAGCCGTATGCCCCGCCTTTGACACGGATATTCTGCCACAGGTAATCATAGCTTAAGATCACCTTCAAGATCTGCAGCGCGCCGGTGTAGGACGCTCCATGGTCGATGAAGTTCCCGGTCCTTGCCACATACTGCACCTTGGACGCCGTCTTGAAGCCCTCGTTCTTCTTCTCGCAGTGGATGACACAAGCTTCTTCTTCTGTCTTCCCCTGGTATAAGCGGTTCTTCATCTCCCCGATGAACCCTTCTATCCCTTCAAGGCCTTCTCTTGAGGCAGTGTAGCTGATCATCATATTGTCCGGGCAAAACAACTGCTTCGCCAGACCTTCAAGGACTTCTGTCAGATGCTCTTTTTCTTCGTCAAAGTTCTCCTCGATACGCGAAACCGTCTGATAGAACTCTATACCGTTGGTCATATCCTTAAGCTTCGCAGACGGGGAAGCGTAGGACATCGCGCGCAGGGCGGCCGTGGTATGGCCGGAAGACTGGAACCGCATCAGAAGCCTTGATTTGAGCATTGCAAGTATCTCCTTCAGTCTCTTCGTATCTGACAGCCTGGACGCCGTGAGGATCTCGCTCATCATGGCAAATACGACCGCAAGCTTCCCGTACAGTGACTTTCCTTTGATCTCGAATGTAGCCTTGAACGCTTTCTCCCGGATATTGGTCACATCCGTGTACAGCTCCAGAGACGTCCCGATCCCGCCGGTATGCATATTGATCTCATTAAACAGCTCTCCGTAGCCGTAATTCTCCGTGTCAATGATCCCCAGCGCCGACTGCAGGATTCCCACATAAGGAAGCAGCTCCTCTCTGACCCCGGAAATGTCAAAGAGCACGCTCACATAGCCGATCCCGTTGGTCTCGATCTCATGGAAGATCACCGGAACGTCTGCAAGCCTAAGCTCCTCGTTCACGATCGGCTCGATCTCCCTTGAAATGTCCTCTCTTCTGAGCACCGGAATCCGCTCTAAGTCCTCTTCCTTCTCAGGTTCGGACTGGTATTCCTCCAAAGCGGCGGTCTTCTTCACCAGCTCTTCCACCTCGTCCGCCGTCAGGCTTGCCTTGTAAGCCTGAAGCTTCGCGTCAAGCTCCGCGTCCATCCTTGCCGTGCGCCCCTTCTCAGGATTGACGATCACGACCGCCCCGTGCGTGTTATCCAGAATGTATTTCTGAATCAGCTCTTCATAATATCCGGTTCCCACCTGCTTTTTCAGAAATTCGAATGTATCAAGAGCTTCCACATGGATGAACGGCTTCTCTTCATCATAGAGCCAGCTGTCCATCATCTGCAGACCATACATCAGCCCCTTGGGATAATTGCCGAAGTCGGCCTCGCGGTAACGGAATTCATGATAATTAAGCCCCGCTTCCAGAGCCTTCCTGTCGATCCCGTTCTTCACAATATCAGACAGCACCGACTCGATCAGCTCTACAAATTCCTGCTTCTGCTCCTCATTGGCATTCTTCGAGATCACAGAGAAGATCGGCTGATAGATCCCGTTATCATAAGAGCCCATGATATCCTTCCCGATCCCCGCATCCGTAAGAGCCTTCTTAAGCGGCGCCCCCGGTGCAGACAGCAGCGCGTAATCCAAGATCTGGAACGCCAGATACAGCTCCTTGTCAAGGCTGGTGCCGATCACCTTATTGTAGGAAAGATAGGTATTATCAACCTCCGATTCCTCGCTTGCTATCGAGTAGGTGAACGTCTTCTCCAGCATTTCCCCAAAAGGCTCCTGATACCGGATCTCGGAATCCACCGTCCTGGCGTCAAAGGCGCTTAGATACTCCCGGTCAAGCCACGCAAGCTTCTCCTCCATATCCATATCCCCGTACAGGTAAATGTAGCTGTTAGACGGATGATAATATTGCCTGTGAAAATCTAAAAACTGCTCGTAGGTAAGGTTCGGGATCGCCTCAGGATCGCCTCCCGATTCATTGGCATAGGAGGTATCCGGGAACAGCGTGTTAAGGATCACCCGGTCGAGCACACCCTCCGGGGAAGAGAACGCTCCCTTCATCTCATTGTAGACAACGCCGTTATATTGGAGCTTGTCCTTAGCAGAATCCAGCTTATAGCTCCACCCCTCCTGGCGGAAGATCTCCTCGTGGGCATAGATATTCGGATAGAGGGCCGCATCCATATACACATGCATCAGGTTCTGGAAATCCTTGTCGTTGCAGCTTGCCACCGGATATACCGTCTTATCAGGATAGGTCATGGCATTCAAAAAGGTGTTGAGCGATCCCTTCACCAGCTCAACGAACGGATCCTTGGCCGGGAAATTCTTAGAACCGCATAAGACGGAATGTTCCATGATATGCGGAACTCCCGTGCTGTCTCCCGGCGGGGTGCGGAACCCGATACTGAACACCTTGTTATTGTCATCCTTCTCTATCAAAAGAACCCTGGCCCTGCTCTTCTTGTGGCGGAGCAGATATCCCTTCGCCTGGATTCCGGTCAAATCCTCTTCCTTCAATATCTCATACGTCTTCAAGTCTCTGATACTCATCTGCTATTCTCATTCTCCTTTCGATTTACGTTTGCGATACGTTCTACTACACATTCTATCCAATTTTTCATTAGTCTACAAGAGAAATCTCCTGTGCCGTGGAATTTTTTCAAGGAAAAATACCCTCCCGGCCATCTAATAAGTGTAAAATAAAAAGAAAGGTCCGGAACTTTCAGAAAGGAGCACTATGGATATACTTGTTCGACAGGCAAAAAAACACGACAAAGACGCTTTCAGTCAATTAATGAAGCTTCATACCCCCAGTATGTACAAGATAGCAAAAGCAATATTAAAAAACGATGAGGACACCGCCGACGCCATCCAGGAAACTGCCCTGACATGCTGGGAGAAGATCGGAACATTGAAAAAGGATAAATACTTTAAAACATGGCTGATACGGATCCTCATCAACCATTGTAATCAGATATACAGACAAAGAAGCCGCATGATCTCAGAAGTCGTTCTGCCGGAAGCAGGAAGCGCCGAAGACAGCTATTCGGCCGTAGAGTGGAAGGAATTCCTCCAATGCCTGGACGAGAAATACCGCACCGTCACGATCCTGTATTATGTGGAAGGCTTCAAGATCCGGGATATCGCCAAGATCCTTTATATAAATTAGAAGACCGTAAGCGGCCGTCTTGCAACGGCCCGCGACCGAATGGAGAAGCAGTATGCAAAAGAAAAACCGCCGGCAGTCATCTATAAGCTGACCGGAAAAAATATGAAGCAGAAGGAGATGTATTATGACAAGGCTTGAAGATATGATGAACAAAATCGGCAGCGATAACAAAGTGCCGAATCGTATATGGGAAAAATTAGACTATGCACTTGACACTCTCCCGGATCATGAAAAAGATCACGCACCGGGCAAAAAAACCTTCAAATATGCCGCAGCAGCCGCGGCATTGACCATGGCAGCCGGCATCACGCTGTGTTATTCTAATCCCGCACTGGCGGCTAAGATTCCGTTTATCGGGAAGATATTCGAAGAAGTAGAGCATGAGATCCCATTTTCAGGAGATTACAGCGAGAAGGCCGGGATTCTCGCAGAGACGTCCGGCAAGGATGAAGACGGGAACCCCATAGCGGCTCCCGGCATCGAAATATCCGACGGGGAAATCACGGTTACCGCCTCCGAGATATACTGCGACGGACTGTCCGTGTTCCTGACCGCACAGATCGAAGCAGAACAGGGCGGCCTTCTGAATATACCGGGACATTATATCGGCGACGGGGACGGCACGGCTGCCATGATGTATCTCAGAGGCGAATGGAATCTCTCCGAAGACAGCGAGCCGAACACCCTGTCGAATGATAACCTGGAAGGAAAAGTAATCGACGACCACACATTTGTAGGCATGCTGAAACTCAACCTGCCGGATTATAAGTCTGAGAACGGGGAACTAAGCCTGCGCCTGTCCAGTATCGGGTGGGATGATACGACGATGGCAGATGCGGAAGATATCTCAGAATCACACCGAATCGACGGGCAGTGGGACTTTGATATCCCATTCAGTATAGACACGGAATCGGTCAAAGAATATCCTGTCAATAAGGAAGGGAACGGCTATACCCTTAAGAAGGTATTCGTCTCTCCGTATCAGGTCGTGTCCTATGTGGATGTCCCTTCCGTCAAACGAGAAGTCACACGGGAAGAATACGAAGAAGTGATGGCGGAAAAGACAGGCGGAACCGAAGATCCCGGCATAAGCTACGAAGAATACGCCATGCAGGCCGGGCAGACGTATCCGTTCTGGAACACCCTCGTCTGCAATCAGGACGGACAGCTGCTCTTCTCCAATCCTGCCGGGAACGGCAAGACCGTAGCCGCCGTGGACGGCAAGAAGATATCTGCGCTGCACATCTTTGTATTTGACGATATGGACGCCGACCTTGAAATCGAAAAAAGCCGTTTGGATAATGAGAACGGCGCCGTCGACCTTGCGAAGGCGCGCGAGAAAGCCGTGATTGCAGCAGAGGTTCCTGTTAGATAATCTAATACCTCTACGCTTGAAAAGAGCGGTCAGAATGAGGTTTTCTGACCGCTCTTTTCGAATGACCAAAATCGACATCAGAGTCTACTCTCCGATTAAGAATCCGTATTTCAGAGGATCCCGCTCATCAACAAGATACGTTGCCATTCCGGTTACAAAAGCACTTCCTGTAATTTCCGGAATGATAGCTGTAAACCCATTTACCTCTGTAACTTTTCTGATTACTCCGGTAAATTTGGTTCCAATAAAGCTTTCGTAGACAAAAGGTTCCCCGATTTGAATTTTACCCTGCTTATATAATGCCGAAAGCTTTGCGCTTGTTCCCGTACCGCATGGAGAGCGGTCTGCCTGATGTCTCCCGAATACTACAATATTCTTCATATCTGCATCTGGAGTATCTGTTTTCCCGAAAAACTCACACCCCGCACAAAAATCTATGTCCAGCTCTGGATGTCTGAATCCGCCTACTTCATTAATTTTCCGTAAAATTCTGATCCCTTTATCGATAAAAAACGGTGCAGTCTTCTCATTGATCTCCATGTTAAACTGCCCGGCATCAATTAGAGGAAAGAAATTTCCGCCAAATGCAAGATCATATGTAATCTGTTGTCCATCCACTTCTATATTCAAATTATCTTTATAGAGAAATGAAGGAACATTTGTAAGCGTTACATCCACGGCCCGTCCGTTTTCTACTTTTACTTTTGTTCTAATCAGCCCTGCCGGTGCCTCTAACACAACTTCTGTATACGGCTCCGTTACAGGAACAAGGCCCATTTCAACAACTGCTGTCGCACACCCAATTGTACCGTGTCCGCACATAGTAATCCATTCCAATGTGTCGAAAAATATGACTCCAAACTGTGCATCAGGATGAATTGGTTCTGTCAATAAAGCGCCGAACATATCATTATGGCCTCTCGGCTCTAGCATCAAAGCTTTACGGTAATGACTATATTTCTCTTCTACATAATGCATCCGTTCAATCATTGTGTTTCCCCTTAATTCCGGGAATCCGTCTATGATGATGCGGGTAAATTCGCCCGATGTATGGGTATCAATTGCTGTAAATGCTTTTTCAAAATTATTTTTGTCATAGTGAGGTTCAAATCTCATTTCTTCTAGCACCGCCTTATTCCAAATTAGTTTCTGCCATTTTATATGCATCCCTGAAGAGTGTAACAGCAGTGTAAATCAGCACAACAACCACTAACCAGTTCAATACGCCTAACGGCATAGATTTTATGATAAAGGATGCAATCAACACACCCGGGATACCTCCAATTACAATATAAAGCATCCCTCTCCAGTGCACCATTCCTTCTTTAATAAACCGAAGCCCTGAACCAAAACAACATAAAGAACCGCTGCACATCATGATTGGAAACGCAACAGCCGGATTCATTCCAAGCAGGTAGATCATCGCCATGCATGGTGCATAGTTTCCTATTCCAACTGTTAACAACGCTCCAAGGATAAAGTTCCCGGTACAGCCTACTAAAAGTTTCCAACCATGCAATCCAACTTCTTTCCCACCGCCCGGCATCCAGCCTTTGACGGATGCCACAATAAAGAATGCTGCAATAATCAGCGCAATTCCTAATATAATCCTCAGTGTCTTCTCAGGAAGCTTTTTCGCAAAACTTACCCCTACAACACCTCCTAAAATAGATGCCGCGATCATACACACTAATGTCGGAATCTCTACATCAATAGACTCAAGAAAAATGACTGCTTCTACGAATACCACCATACAGCATCCCGCGTTTAATGTAGGTACAATTTTTTTGTCATCCAGAAGCTTAAACACTTTCATTCCTGCAATCGTTGTTGCAAAACTTCCAATTCCCAATGCATCCAATCCATTGGTAACAAAATTGAGCGCTAAATTTCCTGCAACCTGCTTTGAAGTCATATTATCTTCTCGGTTCTTCTTATACCCCCGAAAAAAGACAATTGACAAAAATATAAAAGCCGCAATATATATCCCTTGTATCACTCTCAGAGCCATACAGCCCCTCCTTTCTCACCCCCTGACATCACCTTTATATTTGTGCGTGATATTCAAATGGCAATGTAACTATCTTCCCAGGCGTCTCTATACCTACAAGATTCTTAAGTGTTGCTTTCAGAATCGCTGTCTGCATCTCAGCATTATTAGGCTCCCCAACATTAGCTCCCATCGGAACTAACGGAGCAACCGCGCGGGGCGTACCGTTCTGACGTACAACCGGCGGCAATGCTGCTATGATAATAGTCGGAATTCCAGCCGACTCGATCGCTCTCTGCACCAATACTGCAGAGCGGTGACAGGTCCCTCATCCAGCAGTCAGGACAACTCCGTCTACACCTTCGCTAAGCAGCGCTTCTGCAATTGACGGTCCCGTTTCATCCCGAAATACTTCTTGTACTCCTCCGCCTCCCATAAAGCCTACATGGAACGGAGCTGCCGCTTTGATAAACCCTTCTTCTGCAAGTTCCCGAATCCGGTCTATTGGAAACATACAGTTAATATCTTTATTCGCATCACTGTTATCGTATCCGCCATGCGTAATCATCAGGTCTGTTCCCGGCACATCTGACGGTACTTTTCTCCATGTAAAATCTCCGGCAATATTAAATCTTACATCCGACTTGCAATGCGCCCCGCATGCGGAAGCAATTGCAATTGTCATATCCTTTAATTCCTTTTTAGGTATTGTAAAGACAGACGGCGGAGTAATCGGAGCGTAAATCTCTGATTTTAATCCTTCATACAATTTAATACTCATTTTTTATCTCCTTTGCTCTCTGTTGATACATTTTTTTATTCGCCTTACTATTTTCTATCGTTCTCACATATCGCTCTACTGGTTCACCATCCATTTGTTCCGGATAACTCATGCTCCATCCTATACGCTGTCCAATCTGTAATTTTGTATCACAGAAGAGCATTCTTTTCGGTATTGTCAATGAACCTAATCTTTCTTTCATATCAATAGACACACTGCCGTCATGTATTTCAACAATGACACCTTCCATATGAAATATTTTATCCGCGTATTTCATCATTCAGCTCCCTGTGCCTTTTCTTTTTCGCGTTGGATATGTTTCTCGTTTGGAGGCAATGATGTTTCATTTGGCAGGCGCTCCATTTTGATGCCTTCAACAGCATCTATAATATCTGCATTTTCTGCATTCGCAGAACCATTCCATTTCTTATCCGGCGCCGCGACTTTTCCTCCCGCCAGTACATGCTTCATCATTGCCCGTGCCCGTATCGAATCTTCATGGCAAAGAGTATTACATCCAAGAATCTCGTTCTCCATCCCATCCTCAGATTTATTCAATTCAATCATATTCGTCATATATTTATTGCCTACAACAAGAGCTCCCATAAGCGCGCACCAACTGATTCCTACGACCGGAATTCCCCGCATGCCAACCTGTTCAATATGAGATGCAAAATCCACATGATTATTCCCGGCTCCTTCTGTAGTTACAAACGCACAGTCAACATCCATAGATTCCACCGTCATTCCTACACGTTTAGACACATAAGCCTTTTCACTGTTAATCTGAGGACTTCCAACCAATACAACCGCACATAAATCAAAATCATCATCTTCCATCACATCCATAATCAACGGCTCTCTCCAGTAATGGCGGCTGGTTTCTTTCATGGATGGTCCAATACAGGTCAAGGCATGTATACATCCATCTAAAAGTTCCAGCGGACTGACCACGATCGGAACATTACCCAAGTCGACGTTCGGTTTAGCTCCAATAACACCTACCGGTTCCATAGGCAGAATATAATTGTCATGCATAGCGCCCTGGCCCATGATTTCTTTTACTATGACCGTTTTCTTCTTTTCCGGCCGTCTCACCTGTTCAAAAACTTCCGTATCTACAACCAGCGATTCATCCAGCTCTTTCAAAACCTCTCTGATTTCCTGCACAATCACATCAGACGCGCAATGTGCTGCGATCGGCCCCGGACGTTCCATGTTCGTCTTCTCTTTTATCATCACATCCGTCTTTATAAAGATTTCTCCATAGTCAGGGCAGCCCGGTCTGTTCCACATAATATTCTGATTTAAAATTCCTTCAGACGCTCCGAATTCTCCAATCTGAACTCCTCTTTCATCTACACCGGTAATCATAAAGATTACACCGTCCAGCACGCGCGTAACACCTGTTCCCAGATCCGTCTCTCCCTCTTTGGCTGCGATCGGCAAGACATCCATAATCGTATTCGAATATGTATCATATTGATCCGGCGTGATAATATCCAAGTGTAAATCTACTACCAAATCCTGTGATTCTACACATTCCTTTTCAATACCTTCCCGAATGTATAATGTAGTCCCTTCAATTTTGGTCTCTGGTCCGCGAAGTACCTCCGTAATTTTAAAGTGCTTTCTCGTAAGGCTTCGAACAAATTTAGTGCTCTCTGATGCCGTTCCCCCGGAAACAGCACTTTCGTTCCTCACATCTTCCGCCGGCTCAGACGGCAATTCTATAATTCTGCCGTTTCCCCAACTTACTCCCAACGGCAGTTCAATATCAATATCCTTACCTTCTCCGATATGCAGCTTTAATACGCCTGTGTTTCCCGCAGATACAATCTCATCTGACCGCACCGGCTGTTTATGAAGCAAATCTTTCTTTACTGCTTCTTTTTCTTCTGCTTCCTCCGCTTTTCCATATCCATCCAGTACATCCGCTGTAAGCGGCGTTAATGAATCACAAGTCTTTGTAAGTTTTGCTCCTAGAACTTGTCCAATCGTCAATGCTCCGTCAAGCTTCAGAAGCCCGGAGTCAACCAAATCATCAAAAATTTGAGGATCCTCCAGGTTATGCGCCTCAATGACAATCCCTTCTTCTGCACGGCAGCAAAGCACAGCCGGATCATTTTTGTGCTCTAAAGCAGTCTCTTTTGATATAGACATAAGCAACCTCCTTTTATATAATATTTCTATACTTAATATTGTAATTGTCTATGAATATTAAGTAAAACGAATCATTTTTATACAAATAATAAACATTACTTATTAAAATCGCTTCATATCTTTGTATTAACAGGCGTTTTTCATGTTATGAAGGAAATATCATTAGTGAAGCTAATGATGACGATAAGTTTTGTTAATTTCATAACAATTTCTTTGTGATATATAATATATATACAACTCAAACTTCCCACATTAAAAATGAGATTTGCACTTTGAAAAATCAATACTTTAACTCACAAAATAGTAATCAGGCAGCTATGGAACCACTCTCCAATGTTTTTTGCATGTACTTTGGCAGTCTTTGAACAAAGCTGGACGTAAATTCTTCCAGCTGCTGCTCAGTGATATGGAAGTATTCCATAACAGATTCTATAAGTGCGTCTATAATAATCCTCATAGATTGGCTGAAAGTAATATCATCCAGTTCGTCCATAAGGCAGAAATATAGTTCGCATATCGTTTTGTCATCGGTATTGCCCCGCTGCGTAACAGACAGCATCATATATCGCACAAAAACAATGGATACATGGGCTGTCAATGCATCATAGGAGAGACTCCTGCACTCCTATACTAGATGCAGATAGGATTTGCACGTTTTGAAAAACACCTCAATGTCCCAGCGTTTTCCATAAATACGGATGATTTCTTCTTCTGAAATGGTTGTATCCGTGCAGATAATGGCAAGCCAGTCCTTTTTCCTGCTTTTATTCCGGACACAGACAATCTTTGCCGGAATTGCCCCGTCGCCAACGGTTATATCAACAGAAAGCAGATACTTGGAGCGCCCTTTGCGTTTTTTGCACTGTCTGTAGATTTCTTTGATGTTGTATCTGCCATCCTGGTAACCGTATTGGATTTTGCTGCTCTTCTTAACCATTGCGATTGTATCCAATCCGCAGTCTGTTTTTAAGGCAGTAATGGTCTTGGGTGATGAAAA
>CANDQP010000073.1 GCA_947388185.1 uncultured Dorea sp.
CTTGGCAAGCATCGCCCAGGACGGACAGCAGGAAGTCAGAAGGAACGGCAGTTCACCGGTCGTCACCTTATTCACATAATGATGCGCCTCCGCGACCGCACCGATATCAGCGCCCAGCGCAACCTCATAGAACTCAGAAAAGCCCAGCTCCTGAAGCGCCGCCTTCAAGTTCCTTGGAGTGATATTGTCACCGAACTGCCCGGCAAATGCAGGCGCGATCTCGGCAATGATCTGATCGCCCTCTGACAATGCCCTTGCAAGCTGGAAGATCTGGGATTTATCAGAGATCGCTCCAAACGGGCAGCTAACCATACACATTCCGCAGGAAACACATTTGTCCGTATTGATCACCGCACGGCCATGCTTGTCCGTCTCGATGGCGTTCACCCCGCAGGCTTTCGCGCACGGGCGCTCTTTCTTGGATATGGCATCATACGGACATGCAGCCTTACATTTGCCGCACTTGATACATTTATCCTGATCGATGAAGGAACGGCCGTTCACCATGGAGATGGCGCCCTTAGGACATACCTCCATACACGGATGCGCAAGACATCCCTTGCACATATTGCTCACCTCATAGCCCTTCTCCTCACAGCCCTCACATGCGGACGGGATCACCTGCATAAGCGGCGGTTCATAATATTTGTCTGAAATATTGCTGGCCTCCACACCTGACGTCAGATGGACAGGCTTATTCTCGGGTCTTAAGGAAAGTCCCATCGCAAGCCTTAAGCGCTCCCTCACGATCGCGCGCGCCCGGTAGACGCTCTCTCTGTACTTCATAGTCTCTTCGTTGACGATCTTGTACGGAATCGTCTCCATATCATCGAGAAGGGTCTCGGCATTCGCTTTGAATCCAAGCCTTGCCACCTCCTCGAACACGATTCTTCTGATCCTTCTGACTGTGGTGTCCAATCCTCTAATCATAAAGACATCTCCTCCTGAATAAATAGATTTTTATGGTCCGGCACAGCAACTTTCATAAAATCTCACTGTCCTACTATAAATATACTGGATTGTTAAATAATCGTCAAGAACTTATTCCTATAGTAAGAAGATACGATTCCTGCGGCAGGTTTCCCGCATCTCCTCCGGCCAGAGGCTGGCCTGGACTTCACCGATATGGGCGCGGTCCAGAAGCAGCATACACAGCCGGGACTGGCCGATTCCGCCGCCGATGGTATAGGGCAGTTCTCCATTCAGGAGCATCCTGTGATAAGGGAGGGTTCTTCTGTCCTCGCAGCCCGCCTTCTTAAGCTGTTCCTCCAAGGACTTCTCATCCACGCGTATCCCCATGCTGGAGATCTCTAACGCGCAGTCAAGATTCTCGAACCAGAACAGGATATCTCCGTTCAGCTCCCAGTCATCATAGTCCGGCGCACGTCCGTCGTGAGGCTTGCCGCTCTTAAGCTTATCCCCGATCTTCATAAGGAATACACATCCATGCTCCTTTGTGATCAGGTTCTCCCGCTCCTTGGGCGTCTTGTCCGGATAGCGGTCTTCCAGTTCCTGGGATGTGATAAAGGTCACATCCGACGGAAGCTTCTTGGCGGCGTCCGGGAATTTGTACCACACCTCATGCTGCATATGTTTGATGATCTTGAAGATATTGCGCACTGTCTCCTCCAATGTCTCAATGGTGCGCTCTTCCCTGGTGATGACCTTCTCCCAGTCCCACTGGTCCACATAACAGGAATGCAGGTTGTCAAGCTCCTCGTCGCGCCGGATGGCATTCATATTCGTATACAGTCCTTCCCCCGGCTTGAATCCATATTCGTGGAGAGCCATTCTCTTCCACTTGGCAAGGGAATGCACGACCTCCACCGTCTCCCCCGGAATGCCCGCTACGTCGAACTGCACCGGGCGCTCCACTCCGTTCAGGTTATCGTTGAGACCGCTGCTCTTCTCCACAAACAGCGGCGCCGAGATCCTCTCAAGGTTCATCTCCCTGCCGAATTCCTTCTGGAAGGTATCGCGGATGTACTTGATCGCTTCCTGCGTCTCCCGAATGCCGAGCTTCGGATCATAATTCTCTGGTAATATTAATGACATGGTTTTCTTCCTTTCTCATTCTTCTGTTTCTATTCTATCTACCCAAATAGTTCCTGCGCGTAATATACGGACTGCATAGCGTCCTTCCCGTAGAAATCTGCCCCGATCATATCGGCATATTCCTGGTTCAATACCGCGCCGCCCACCATGACCTTACAGTCCGGCTTCTCCTTCCTGAGAAGCTTTATGGTATCCTCCATACTCACCACCGTCGTAGTCATCAGCGCGCTTAAGCCTACAAGCCTCACATCCTCTCTTACGGCACATTCCGCGATCGTCTCCGGCGGCACGTCCTTCCCAAGGTCGATCACGTCAAAGCTGTAGTTCTCAAGCAGTACCTTCACGATATTCTTACCGATATCATGGATATCACCCCTGACCGTCGCAAGGATCACCTTATCCTTCTTCTGCGCCTCCTGCCCGTTCTCTGCCAGCGAACTCTTAAGCACCGCAAACGCGATCTTCGCCGCGTCCGCGCTCATCAGCAATTGAGGCAGGAATACAGTTCCTTTCTCGAAGCCCTTGCCCACCTCGTCAAGAGCCGGGATCAGATGCCGGTTGATGATCTCAAGCGGCGCTTTCGTTCCAAGAAGCTCTGATGCCGCGTGATGCGCCTCTTCCTTAAGCCCCTTTTCGATGGCATCCTTCAACGTAAGAGATGCAGGCGGCGCCGTCCTGGCCTCCCGCTTCTGTCCGCCGTACCTTCTGATATATTCCTCACAATTCTCGTCATAGTTCATCAGCGCACAGAAGGAAGTATAGGAACGCATCATATCCTCCGAGGAAGGATTGATGATCCCGGCGCTTAAGCCGTTCTGCAGCGCCATAGTATAGAAGTTGGCATTGATCACCGGACGGCAGGGAAGTCCAAAGGAGATATTCGATACCCCCAGAACCGTACAGACACCGTATGTCTCGCGGACTAACCGAAGCGCTTCCAGCGTAGTCCTCGCCCCTTCCGGTTCGGAGCTGATGGTCATGGCAAGCACATCCACCACGATGTCCTTCTTCTTGATCCCGTATCTGGCCGCCTCTTCTATGATCCTTCCGGCAATCTCGCATCTTCCCCTGGCAGTCCCCGGAATTCCTTCCTCGTCAAGTGTCAGGGCAACCACCGCGCCGCCGTATCTCTGCACCAGAGGGAATACGGCGTCCATAGACTCCTGCTTCCCGTTCACGGAATTGATCATCGGTTTCCCGTTATAGATGCGCATTGCCGTCTCCATCGCCCGGATGTCCACCGTATCAATCTGAAGCGGCAGGCTCGTAACACTCTGAAGCTCCGTCACCGTCTCCCGCATCATAGCCGCCTCGTCAATGTCCGGAAGCCCTACGTTCACATCCAGGATATGCGCCCCCATATCCTGTTGGGTAACTCCTTCCTTCAAGATATAATCTATATCATGATCCTTAAGGGCCTGCTTGAACTTCTTCTTCCCTGTGGGGTTGATCCTCTCCCCGATGATCACAGGCTTCTTATTCAAGATCACAGCCCTTCCATAAGAGGATACGATAGTGTCCTCATTGGGCGCCAATGCCTTTGGCTTCCTTCTTCCTGCCATCTTCGTCATGGCACGGATGTGATCCGGCGTCGTCCCGCAGCAGCCGCCGATCACGCAGGCGCCCATCCCAAGGACCTGCTCCATCGCATCTGCGAACCGGTCCGGCTCCACGTCATAATACACTTCTCCGTCCCGCTGCTTCGGCAGGCCCGCATTCGGCTTAACGATCACCGGGACAGACGCATATTCCATAAGTTCCTTAAGGATCGGAAGCATCTGCTCTGGTCCCAGGCCGCAGTTGATCCCAAGCGCATCCACCCGAAGCCCCTCCAGCATGGCAACCGCCGAAGGGACATCCCCTCCCGTCAGAAGCTTCCCCTTCTCGTCAAATATCATCGTGACCGTCACCGGAAGCTTCGTATTCTCCTTCGCCGCCAGCACCGCAGCCTTCACCTCGTATGTATCGCTCATCGTCTCAATATGGATCAGATCAGCTCCCGCCTCCTCACCATACCGCACGACCTCGCAAAATGCTTCATAAGCTTCCGCAAATCCCAGGTCTCCCACAGGCTTCAAGAGCTTCCCCGTAGGCCCCACATCCAAAGCGGCGTAAGTCTCCCGCCCGTCATGAACTCCAAGCGCCGCAGCCCTCCTCACATTCGCAACAGCCGCGTCAATGATCTCCTTAAGCCCATACTTGGAATCATGAAACTTCAACGCATTCGCCCCAAAGGTATTGGTCAGTACAATGTCACTCCCCGCCTCATAATACTGCCGATGGATATCCACGATCTCCTCCGGATGGATCAGATTCCAGGTCTCCGGCAGCTCCCCCGGCAAAAGTCCCTTCGCCTGCAGGAGTGTTCCCATCCCGCCGTCAAAATACAATAATTCTTTCCCAAGTCTGTCTAATATCATTCGCCCACTCCTTTATCTCTCCGGTAAGCACAATCACTCTTCCCGCAGTTCTCACACCCCTTAACGTGACAGGACAATTGCGTCCTTCCAACCCCGATCACCGCAGTCACCGACTTCGTGGGTGTCAGCATATTCCCATCTGTCACAGACAGCCCGATTCTCTTAGGCGCGTCCAGCATCCGAAGAATCTCCCCCTGATGCAAGACAGAGAAATCCCCGTATCCCGGGCTGAACCTCGGCCTTAAGTACAGACTCTGCGCCTCCTGCTCAAGCTTAAGTTCCTCCTGGCATTCGTCCAGATACTCCTCCAGAAGCGCCGCCGCGCAGGCCTGCAGCACCACGACTCTTGCCATATCGGTAAGCGAATACCGGCGAAGCAGCATGTCCACTCCCGCACCCAGCGTAGCGCCCAATACAATCACATTCCTGCACCCGTCAAGATTCCTTCTAAGATTCCTGCTGTCAACTTCCATTGTTCCGATCTTAAGGCCCGTCTCCCCCTGGAAGGATACATCAAAAATGCGATAGATGATTCTTCTGCCCGCTGTCCGCTCCAATTCTTCAAAGGAGCTGCCGATCAGGGCAAGCGTATCATCATCTATCGCATGGCTTCCATATCCCAGGTAACGAACCGCCTCTTTCGTCCTTGTATCCATCTCTTATCCTTACGCTGTTATTCCTCTACAGTTCCAAGATCTCTGACAGATTGTTCATGATCGCCTCCGCAACCTCCGGCTTGTTCATGGAGTACACATGAATATGATTCACCCCGTTGGCGATCAGGTCAATGATCTGATCCGTAGCATAGGCGATCCCGGCCTGCTGCATTGCTCCCTGATTATCGCCGAAGCGGTCGACGATAGCACGGAACCGCTCCGGAAGGACCGTGCCGGACATCCCGCCGATCCTTGCGATCTGCTTCTTATTCGTAACCGGCATGATCCCCGGAAGCACCGGGATCGTAATCCCCTTCTCCCGGATCCTGTACAGAAAATTATACAGAATATTATTGTCAAAAAACATCTGTGTCGTCAGAAAATCTACTCCGCAGTCTACCTTATGCTTCAGGTTGCGTATGTCGTCCTTCTTATGCTCTGTCTCCACGTGCCCTTCCGGATAACATGCCGCCCCGATACAGAAATCCCCCTGGCTCCTGATATCCTCGATCAGTTCACTGGCATATCTGTAGTGGTTGGGGAGAGGGAATTCGCTCTCGGCGGGGATGTCCCCCCGAAGGGCAAGAATATTCCCGATCCCCTTCTCCTTAAGCTGCTCTATCACCCTATGTACCTCATCCTTCGTAGATGAGACACAGGTCAGATGGGCAAGGCTCGTCACTCCAAAATCATCCTTGATGTGCGAGGCGATGCTCACCGTATTCTTACTTGTTCCGCCGCCCGCTCCGTAAGTCACGCTGATAAAAGAGGGCCTAAGCGCCGCGATCTTCTCCGTCGCGGCCAGGACGCTGTCATATCCCGCGTCAGTCTTGGGCGGGAATACCTCGAAGGATATATGCGGTCTCTCATTCTTTAGTATATCACGAATCTTCATGCCGTTCCTTCTTCCTTACCGCTGCTCTGTTACGCCGTCTTACATACCGTCATACAGCGCTTCGTATTGCTTCGCTGAATTCGCCCATGAGAAATCCTGGCTCATGGCGCGCTCGATCATCTTGTTCCAATCGCGCTTCCTGTCGTAGTAGATGCGCTCCGCATAACGTACGGTAGCCAGCATCTCGTGCGCATTGTAATTCGAAAAGCTGAATCCGGTACCGGTCTTCTCGAATTCATTGTACGGTTCTACCGTGTCCTTAAGTCCGCCTGTCTCCCTTACGATCGGAAGTGTTCCGTACCGGAGGCTCATCAACTGGCTCAGCCCGCAAGGCTCGAACAGGGACGGCATCAGGAACGCATCGCAGGAAGCATAGATCCTGTGGGACAGAGGATCTGAATAATAGATATTGGCAGATACCTTGCCCTGATATTTCCACTCGAAATGACGGAACATATTCTCATACTGCTCTTCGCCGGTACCAAGGACAACGATCTGTACCGCATCCTGACACAACTCGTCCATCACATAGGCAACCAGATCGAATCCTTTCTGGTCTGTCAGCCTAGATACGATACCGATCATCATCGTATGGGAATCCTGAGTCAGATTCAGCTCCTTCTGCAGCGCGATCTTATTCTTGATCTTCTCCTTACGGAAATTATCTATGTTGTAATTCTTCTCAATATGTACGTCTGTATCCGGGTTGTAATCATCATAATCAATACCGTTGACGATACCGGACAGGCAGTTCGCCTTGGCATTCATCAGGCCGTCCAGCTTCTCGCCGTAGAACGGCATCTTGATCTCCTCCGCATAGGAATTGCTCACCGTGGTAACTCTGTCGGCGTAAACGATACCGCCCTTCAGGTAGTTCGCGTCCTTATAAGCCTCCAGCTTGTCCGGCACAAAATAATACTGCGGCAGTCCTGTAATATCACGGACCCGCTTCGTATCCCAGGTGCCCTGGAACTTCAGGTTATGTATGGTCATGATCGTCTTGATCCCGCGGTAATACTCGGTCCCGAACCGGAAATTATCGAGATAGATCGGGATTAGACCTGTCTGCCAGTCATGGCAGTGAATGATATCCGGCCTGAAATCGATCACCGGCAGCGCGCTTAAGACCGCCTTAGAGAAGAACGCGAACTTCTCAATATCCGCATACATATCGCCGTACGGGGCAAATCCGTTGAAATAGTATTCATTATCTATAAAATAGAATGTTATTCCTTCATATTCGTATGTCAGTACGCCCACATACTGCTTCCTCCAGTTCAAATCCATATAGAAGTGCGTATGATAGGCAAGCTTTTCCTTCCATTCTTCTTTCATGCACATGTACTTCGGCAGCATGACACGCACGTCATACTTCCCTTTATCGAAATATTTGGGCAAAGAGCCGACAACATCCGCAAGTCCGCCTGTTTTTATAAATGGTACTGATTCTGAAGCTGCAAATAGTATTTTCTTCATATCTTTTCCTCCAAACCTCACATATATGCCTCTATTATAACCTAATTTTATCCAGAAGAAAAGTATTTATCTGTTTTTATATTCTAATCTTATCGTATCCGCGATCAAGGCAATGAATTCTGAGTTGGTGGGTTTCCCTTTGCCGTTGCTCACCGTGTATCCGAACAGATCGTCCAGCGTGTCTAGTTTGCCCCTGCTCCACGCCACCTCGATGGCATGGCGGATCGCCCGCTCTACCCGGCTTGCCGTCGTCTGGTGTTTCTTGGCTACCGTAGGATATAAGACCTTCGTGATCGCATTCAATACGTCCATATCCTCCACCGCCATGATGATCGCATCCCTGAGATAGTGGTATCCCTTGATATGCGCCGGTATCCCGATCTCATGGATCATATCTGTCACCCTGCCCTCTAAGTTCAGCTCCGGCTGGATGTCCATCACCGAACCGATCGGCATCTGGGGGCGCAGCTCATGGCGGATGACCTGATTCGCATGCTTGATTCTGTTAAGCACCATCTCATTGTTAAAGGGTTTCATGATGTAATAGCTTGCCCCTTTCTTGAAGGCATCTTCTGTAATTCGCTCCTGACCTACTGCTGTCACAACAATAAAGTCAGGATGTTTCTTCAGTCCTTTGTCATTGCTCACCATCTCCATTACACTCAAACCGTCCATCTTTGGCATGATCAGATCCAATAATACGACATCCGGCTGCTTCTCTTTGATCAGTTGGTACATGTCCTCTCCGTTGTTAGCC
Source organism: uncultured Dorea sp. (assembly GCA_947388185.1). Taxonomy (GTDB): domain Bacteria; phylum Bacillota; class Clostridia; order Lachnospirales; family Lachnospiraceae; genus Sporofaciens. The sequence goes on from CANDQP010000073.1 coordinate 8,260, forward strand.
TTTCCGACCAACTTCAATTCCTGATCATTGCTTATGATTTCGCCAAGCAAGTCCAGAATTCTTTCATTATCGTCGGCTATGGCCACATTTATCTCTTTCATTTTACGCAATGCCTCCTTTCCCCACATCAAAAGTTGTCGAGTTTGATTATATAGTCTGTCACTATCCAAATCAAGAAATTACTGTCGTAAAATTTTGACTATTGTCGACAATATTTTTAAAATTCGACATTTTTCAGCATATCTTCTATAAATATGCCGTATCCCCTGGCGGCATCCTGGACGAATACATGGGTGACCGCGCCGATGAGTTTCCCGTTCTGTATGATCGGGCTTCCGCTCATGCCCTGCACGATTCCGCCTGTCACCGAGAGCAGATTCTTATCCGTCACTTCGATCACAATTCCCTTGTTAACCTCATCCGCATCTTTGTCGATTTTTGTAACACGAATGTGATAATCCTTCACCGTACCCTCCACGGCGCAGCGTATAGTAGCCGGACCCTCTACGATCTCCTCCTTGGAGGCCGTCTCTATCGGCGTCTGGTCCGCGAAAAGAGCATCGATCCGGTCGATGGTGCCGAAGATCCCGCAGTCAGTATTCCTGGTGATACTGCCAAGCACATTATAATTATTATAGACAATGATCCCCTCCATGCCTCCCGGCGTTCCGTTCTGTCCTTTCTGGATATCCTTGATGCTGGTCTCGTAGACGGTTCCGTCGTTGATCTCCAGCAGCGTATTGGTATCTACGTCATGGATCCCATGGCCAAGAGCGCCGAAATGGCTGTCCGTATTCAGAAATGTGATCGTGCCAAGTCCCTGCGCGTTATCTCTCACCCAGATTCCAAGCTTACATTCCCTGGCGTTCTGGCGTACCGGCTTCATCCTGATGTTCATATACTGCTCCGCTCTTCTGACCCTGAGGATGACCTCATCGTCTCCAAGCCCGTTTACCGTCTCGATCAGCTCTGACTTGTCGTGAATGGCCCGGTCATTCAGCGCGACGATATAATCTCCCTCTTTCACAAGATTGGCCGCCGGCTCATAATCCATCCCGTCCTCCGCCGTGATGGAATCCGTGCCAAGTACCATCACGCCCTCGGTCTCCATATAGATACCGATCGGCATTCCTCCGGGAATGACCATATTGCCCTGGGCTGTACTGGCATTCACCTCCGCTTTAAGCTTGCTCTGCTGATACTCCGTCAGATAATAGCCGCCTCCCACAGCGATCAGAAATGTCACGATCATGATCAGGATTCTTCTGTACCAGTATTTTCTCATCTTCACAAACCTCCGCTTTTAAATACATATTTCCAGACAAAAAAGGATAGATACCCTCTGATATGGATATCTATCCTATTATGTGATAATTTCCTGTAAATTACTCAAAAATAATTGAATTATATCTGCTTTACCGTCTGCCTTGCAAGCTCCTTCATCTCAACCGCGCTCTTAAGCACCGTATCCGTGATCTTCGCCCCTCCCAGGATCCTCGCCAGCTCCCGGACCGACTCATTCTCATCAAGCCTGCGGATATCCGTCCGGGTATCCCCTTTGCTGGATGCCTTCTCGATCAGATAATGCCGGTCAGCCATAGCCGCGATCTGAGCCAAATGGGTAATACAGATGACCTGATGTCCCTTCCCTATGACCGCCATCTTCTCAGACACCTTCTGCGCCGTCCTTCCGCTGATCCCCACGTCGATCTCGTCAAAGATCAGCGTCTCGATCTCGTCCCGGCTCGCCATCACCGTCTTGATCGCAAGCATGATCCTTGACAGTTCTCCGCCGGACGCCACACTGGCAAGAGGCTTAAGCGGCTGTCCGGGGTTCAGAGAGATCATGAACTCTACGTCGTCCATTCCTTCCGCCGTATATCCCTTCGTCTCCGCAAAGCTGATCTCAAACTGCACATTCTCGAAGTTCAGGTCCTTAAGCCCGTCCTCGATGGACTTTGAAAGCACCTTCGCCTGCTTCCTGCGGATAGCAGACAGCTTCTTCGCCTGCTTCCTTAACTCTTCCTCCGACTTCTCTGCTTTGGCCCGCAGCCCTTCAATATAATTGTCATAATCCTCCAGCGCCGCAAGCCGCTTCTCCTGCGCGGCGCAATACGCAAGGATCTCTTCGATGGTATTGCCGTACTTGGTCTTCAGATGATTGATCTCATTGAGCCGTTCCTCCGTATCATGGAACTCTTCATCCGAGAACTCACACTCGTCTGCATAGTCCGCAAGCTCCCTGTTGAAATCATTCAGCAGGCTGTCGATCTCCACCAACTGGTCATACAGCTCCGAAGCCCTCTCATCATATTCCACGATCTCCGAGACCGCACGGATCGCACGGCTTAAGTTCTCGCTCGCGTTGTCATTCCCCTCGCTGGTATGGAGGTATGCCTCGCTGACGCACTCGGCGATCCTCTTGCTGTTCACGATGCGGCGGTACAGTTCCTCGAGATCTTCGTCCTCCCCGGTCTTTAAGCCGGCCTCCCGGATCTCCCCGGTCTCGAACTTCAGAAACGACAGCTCCTTTGCCCGCTGTGCCTCATCCGTCTCCATCTCGCCTAATTCCTTTTCACATGCCTTATACGCCTTATATGCCTCAAGAACCTTCTGCTTCACATCTGCGGCCGTCTCTCTTGCGAATGCATCCACGATTCCCAGATGATTCTTCTTATATAACAATGACTGATGCTCATGCTGGCCGTGGATATCGATCAGTATAGAAGCCGCTTCCTTAAGAAGAGCGATCGGAACCGTCTCACCGTTGATCCTGCTTACACTCCTCTTCTCCATCAGCCGCCGGCTAAGTACCACCGTCCCGTCCTCCGGGTAGATGTCAAGCTCCTTAAGTTCCCGGATCTGATGCTCATTCTCCACCTGGAAGGTCAGCTCCACGAATCCGTATTCCGCACCCTGCCTCAAGATATCCTTCGTATAGCGTCCCCCAAGCGCCAGATTCACAGAACCAAGTATGATGGACTTGCCCGCTCCGGTCTCACCGGTCAGGATGTTAAGCCCGTCCCCGAATTCCACCTCTATCTCATCAATCAATGCCAGATTCTTCACATGTAAATTCTGTAACATTCTGCCTCCTACAACACAATTCTGCCAATCTTATCCATCACCCTCGCCGTATCCTCTACGCTTCGGATCGCACACATGATCGTATCATCACCGGCAATACTGCCCACCACCTCGTTCCACCTCATGGCGTCGATGGCCGCACACACCGCCATCGCCATACCGGATACAGTCTTGATGACCAGTATATTCTGGGCCATATCCATGGAGAGGAAACCGTCTCTTAAGACTCTGATGTATTTCTCACCCATACCATTCTCTTCATTCTGATGTACGGCATAACGCTGTTTCCCGTTCTTATCCGGCACCTTCGTAAGCTTCAAGTCCCTGATATCACGGGAAACCGTCGCCTGAGTCACCTTGAATCCCTCCTGGTTCAGATACTCCGCCAGTTCTTCCTGAGTCTCTATATGATTCTTCTGGATCAGTTCAATGATCTTCGCATGTCTGTTTCCCTTCATGGTGCTAATTTCCTTTCATCTTTCTGCGCAGCGTCTCCAGGAAGCTGACCTTACTTAGCTTCATGATCGTAGCGGACGCGTCAGACCTTCTTACCTTCACCCGATCGCCCGTCTTAAGCGATATGGTGTCCGCCCCGTCAAACGCCACATATACCTCCTCCTTCGACCCGTTGCGCCCCGGGCCGATGGCGATCTCGATCTCATCCTCCGAAGACAGAACGATACTCCTGGTATTCAGGGCATGGGAACAGATGGGCGTGATAACGATCAGAGAGGCCGTAGGCTCCACGATCGGTCCTCCCGCCGACAGGTTATACGCCGTTGAACCCGTAGGCGTAGACAGTACCACCCCGTCCGCCTCATAATCATTCAGAAGCTCTCCATTCACATACAGCCGGAAATGAATGATATGCAGCTCTCCTTTCCGGGATACTACGATATCATTAAGAGAGACGTCCGACCGCTCCTTCCCGCTTCCGTCTCTGAATATTCCCTCCAGCATCATCCGCCTCTCAAGTACATAATCGCCTCTTATGACCTGTCCGACCGCCTCTTCGATGCCGCCGACCTCTACCTCCGTCAGATACCCTAAGGTTCCCATATTAATGCCAAGGATCGGGATAGCCTTATCCCAGAACAGCCTTGCCACCTCAATAAGGCTTCCGTCTCCTCCGATCACTACCGCACAATCGATCTCCTCAGGCACGGAATCCCTGATGATCTTCTTCTGCTCATCCTTCTTGCACAGGACGCATTGCTTCCCCGCCGCACAGAGAAGCTCCGTCACCTGTCTGGTCACGGCATGCTCTGTGTCCTTTCCGTCATTCGTAACAATCAAAAACCTATCCATCATATACCTGTTCCTCATAAAATATCTTACGTCTTCGACAGTGCCGCAAACGCTTCGCCGGCAACCCCGGGAATATCAATCGAACCGACAATTCTTCCTTTCCCCTCACATTTCCCAAGATGCATCAGATATTCAATATTCCCCTCCGGTCCCCTGATCGGGGAAAATGTAAGGTCCAGCACGTCAAATCCCGTATCCACGGCATACCTGAATACGGCTTCGATCACCTCGATATGGGTGCTCTTCTCACGGACAACACCTTTTTTGCCCACCTTCTCGCGCCCGGCTTCAAACTGGGGCTTGATCAGGGCAACAATCTCTCCGCTCTCCTTAAGATAAGCGTGGATCGGCGGCAGCACCTTCGACAGCGATATGAACGAGACATCTATGGAAGAGAAGTCTATGGGTTCCCCCAGATCCTCCGGCGTCACATAGCGGATGTTGGTCTTCTCCATACAGACGACCCGCTCATCCTGACGAAGTTTCCAGTCAAGCTGCCCCCGCCCCACATCAATGGCATAGACCCTCAGCGCGCCGTTCTTAAGCATACAGTCTGTGAATCCCCCTGTAGACGCACCCACATCCGTGCACACTCTGCCCCGCACATCCACGTCAAAATTCTGAAGGGCTTTCTCAAGCTTCAACCCTCCCCGGCTCACATAGGGGAGGACATGTCCCCGCACCTCGATCGGGATCTCCTCCGGAAATGTAGTTCCTGCCTTATCCTCTCTCTGTCCATCCACGAAGACGCTGCCGGACATAATGATCGCCTTCGCCTTCTCACGGGAAGGGGCAAGGTTCCTTTTCACCAGTAATACATCCAAACGTTCCTTCATATACACCTCTGTCTGTCAAATTAGTTCATCATATACACGCATGATCCTGCCTGCCATAGTCTCCACATCAAGCCCGGTCTCCCTGCGGAGGGCCGCAATACTCCCATGCTCCACATAATCGTCCGGAAGCGCAATCGGTAGGATACGCACATTCCTGTCCTTCCTACAGATATATTCCATCACATGTTCCCCGAAACCTCCGGTCTGAACATTCTCCTCTATGGTCGCGATCAACGTGTGATCCTGACAAAGACCGGCAACCATCGCCTCGTCGACCGGCTTCACGAACCTTACATTGACCAACGTACAGGGATATCCCCTGCTCTTGAGCAGCTCCCTGACCTGAACCGCCGGTTCAAACATATGACCCACGCACAGGATCGCAATCCCCGACTCCCGGTAAATCATCTCACTCTTCCCGTATTCGATCGGCGCCCTGAATTCCTGATATCCGTCATAAGCCTCGCCCCTTGGATAACGGAGGGCAACCGGTCCCTGATAATCAAGGGCGAACCTGAGCATATCCGCCAATTCCCACTTATGCTTCGGAGACATGACCGTCATGTTTGGAATACTGCTCAGATAAGACAGATCGAAGATCCCCTGGTGCGTCTCCCCATCGCTTCCCACCAGCCCTGCCCGGTCTACCGCCAGGACCACCGGCAGATTCTGAAGCGCCACGTCATGGATAAGCTGATCATAGGCACGCTGAAGAAAGGAAGAATACACGGCAAATACCGGGTGGATCCCGCCTGCCGCCAATCCCGCCGCAAAGGTAACCCCGTGCGCCTCGGCAATCCCCACGTCAAAGAAACGGTCGGGATAGAGCCTTCTAAACCGGGAAAGGCCCGTCCCGTCAGCCATGGCCGCCGTGATCGCCGCCACCTCCGGGCGGTTCTTCGCCTCGTCACAGAGCACCTTGCCGAATACATCGGTACAGCTGTCCTTCTTCTTGGGTGCTTCCGGCTCTCCCGTCTCGATCTGGAACGGCCCGATCCCATGAAACTTGTCCGGATGCTTCTCCGCCGGCTCATATCCCTTGCCCTTCTCCGTTATCACATGCAGAAGCACTGGCCCGTCTACCCTCCGGGCCTCTCTGAACGCCTGGCACAGAAGCGGAATATGATGTCCGGGAACCGGCCCCAGATAAGTAATTCCCATATCTTCAAAGAACATACCCGGTACGACCAACTGCTTGATACTGCTCTTGGTCTTGCGGATCTTCCTGATCATAGAATCCCCCACCACCGGAATCTGGTGCAGGGCTTCCGTGATCCCCTTCTTAAGCCCCGTATAGATATCCGCCGTCCGAAGCCCGGCAAGATATCTGGACATTCCTCCCACATTCTCCGAGATCGACATATTGTTATCATTCAGGACGATAATAAAGTTCGTCTTCAACGCAGACGCGTTGTTGAGAGCTTCATAGGCCATGCCGCCGGTCAGCGCCCCGTCCCCGATCACGGAGATCACACTGTAATCCTCCCCCTTAAGATCCCTCGCCTGAACATAGCCAAGCCCCGCAGATATGGATGTAGAGCTGTGCCCCGTATCAAATGCATCGCAGGCGCTCTCCTTCCTCTTAGGGAACCCGCTCATACCGCCGTACTTGCGCAGACCGTCAAATCCGTCTTTACGCCCTGTAAGAAGCTTATGCGTATAAGACTGATGCCCCACATCCCAGATGATCTTGTCTTTCGGAAGTTCGAAGATCAGATGCATCGCGATCGTAAGCTCCACAACCCCCAAGTTGGACGCCAGATGCCCTCCGTTCTTGCTGATCTTCTCGATCAGAAATTCCCGGATCTCTTCTGCCAGTCCGTCTAACTCCTCCGGCAGCAGATCTTTGATATCATTCTCCTTCTGTATCCTCTCTAACATAGTCCGCCCCCTTTGTCTGTTTGTCCCGATATTTCCATCCGTTTTGTACTACTTATTCCTGTGGATCAACTGGAGCAGAAGCTCTTCAAGGAATGCGTTCTTCCCCGGCAATTGATGCAGAAGCGTGATCGCCTCATTGGACAGACTCTCTACTTCCTTCTTCGCCTCGTCAATCCCCATCAGGGTAACATAGGTCGTCTTCTCGTTCTTCTCATCACTGTGCACAGGCTTGCCAAGCACCTCACTGGTACTGGTCACATCCAGGATATCATCCTGAATCTGGAATGCCACGCCCACGTATTCAGCGATGCGCTCAACCTTCTTCACATCCTCCTCGGAAGCGCCTCCAAGGATCGCCCCGATCATCATAGCCGCCTCAATAAGCGCCGCCGTCTTAAGCCGGTAGATCGTATCCAGCACATCCTTCGCAACCGCATGCCCGGTCTCCTTCACATCAATGACCTGACCGCCGATCATCCCGTAGATCCCAGCTTTCTCACCCAGCACCGCCAGGGCCCGTCCGATCGCAAGGCTGTCCTCCGGCTCGATCACAAACGCCCGGAATGCCGTCTCAAACGCATAATTAAGCAGGGCATCCCCCGCAAGGATCCCCATATCCTCTCCATATACGATGTGCGTGGTCTTGCGCCCCCGCCTGTATTCGTCATTATCCATCGCCGGCAGGTCGTCATGCACCAGAGAGTACGTATGTATCATCTCAAGCGCCGCCATAAACGGACGCAGCGCCTTGCTCGTCCCGTCATACAGAAAAAACGTCTCCTGCATCAGCATGGGGCGGAGCCGCTTGCCTCCCGCTAAGAGACTGTAACCCATAGCTTCCATGATCACGCTCTGGTATCCTCTCTGCTTCGGCAGGTATTCCTGTAAAATGTCCTCGATCTTCTGTACCTTCTGCTTCATCTGCTCCTGAAAATCTTGTATATTATTGTTAGAATTCATGCGTCCCTCCCTCTTCGTCTAAGATCAGCATCTTCTTCTCAACCGCATCTATCCGTCCGCTGCAATTCTTAAGCAGTTCCATGCCCTTATGATAGAGACCAAAAGAATCCTCAAGAGATACTTCTTCCTCCTCCATCTTATGGATCACATCTTCCAGTTGTTCAAATAATTCCTCAAGGCTTAACTCTTCCTGCGTCTCTGTCTCTTCTATTCTGACGTCCATGCCGCGTCTCCTTTCTTGTGCACTCTGCGTTTCGTTCCCCGTGATGTACTAGTACACCGAATAATAAGTAACCAGCCATATAACTTGCCTGATTTTCCATCTGCGTCGTTGTTGTCAATCGGCGTAGCGCCCACTACGCCTCATTCCTCCGCCTTGCATATGAAAAATCATTCTGCGTTATATGGCTAGGAACTTATTTTTCGGTGTACTAGGATTGCAGGATTGCATCCTCCACCACGGCACGGATCCTGCCGTCCGTCACGTAGATATCCAGTTGGCTGCCCGGCCGGACCTGCCCGACACTTCTGACCGCTTTCCCGTCTTCCCCGGCCACATAGGAATATCCTTTGTTCAGCTTCCTTATAGGAGACAAACCCTTCATGACCTCCATATAGATCGCCAGTCTGTACCTGGACTCCTTCAATCTGCCGTCCATCAGCAAACGCAGAGCATCCTCTAACTCGGATAATCTCTGCTGCTGCTCCTGTAAGCGGTAACGCGGATGCAGACATCTCAGATGCATCTGATACTCCCGAAGCCTTGACCGGTCCGCCTTCACCTTCTGCATAAGCAGGCGCGACAGCCGCTCACGGCTATCCTGCAGATGTGCCTGAAGCTGCCAGTAATCATATACCGCAAGCTCCGCCGCCGCAGACGGAGTCGGCGCGCGCAGATCCGCCACATAATCCGCAATCGTCGTATCCGTCTCATGGCCCACCGCGGAAATCACAGGAACCCTGCACTGGAAGATCGCCCTGGCAACCGCCTCCTCGTTAAATGCCCACAAGTCCTCGATCGAGCCTCCGCCGCGACCCACGATCATCACATCCACCTTCGCCTCTTCTAACATCCGGATCCCCCGGACAATACTCTCCTTCGCACCGTCGCCCTGTACCTGCGCCGGATACAGGATCAACTGGACAAAAGGATTCCTGCGGGCGGCAATATTCATAATATCACGCACCGCCGCGCCGGTAGGCGCCGTCACGACACCGATCCGCCCTGCATAAGCCGGAATCGGCTGCTTGTATTCCGGCGCGAACATCCCCATCTCTTCTAATTCCTTCTTGAGCATCTGAAACTGCTCATAGAGCCTGCCGTCCCCGTCCAGACGGATCTCCTTCGCATAGAGCTGGTAAGAACCGCTCCTCTCATAGATACTTACCCCTCCAAAGACTACAATCTGCTGTCCGTCACACATACGAAAAGAGAGCCCGCCCCGCTGCCCGGCAAACATAACACAGGCAATCGTTCC
>CANDQP010000074.1 GCA_947388185.1 uncultured Dorea sp.
CTCCGTCGTCCGTATATATTCCTTGCCGCATTCCGTCAGCTGGATGGGGCTTACACTTCGGTCAAAAAGCGGCGCGCCGACCTTCTTCTCTATCTTCTTGATCGCCGCGCTCAGTGCCGGCTGAGAGATATAGAGATTCTGAGCCGCCTTTGAAAAGCTCTGTTCCTTATAGACTTCCATCACATAATTCATCCCATGAAACATATATTTACCTCATCAACTCTTCTGCATCTATTGTACATATGTATTAAAAATTATGATATCCTACTTTCTTCTACAATGCAATCAATAATTACTATAAACTTATGGTTATATGCTCATTCTTTCTTATATGAACAAAAATGTCATATTTTGGATTCTTTTGCACGCTATATAAACTGTAGATTATAATATTCATATAACTATAAGTATTTGATTTTTATTCTTACAATTCCTATAATGAATACATACCGAAAATGTGCGGATGATAAACAGAAAAACACAACCTGGAGGACAAACCATGAACTACGCAGAAGAGTCATTGAAAATGCATTACAACCTGAAAGGGAAGATTGAGGTGATCTCAAGAGCACCTGTAGATTCCAAAGAGGCATTGAGCCTTGCTTATACACCGGGAGTTGCCGAGCCTTGTCTTGCGATCCAGAAGGATCCGGCTAAGAGCTTCGATCTCACACGGAGATGGAATACCGTAGCCGTTGTGACAGACGGAACAGCAGTCCTTGGCCTTGGAGATATCGGGCCGGAAGCCGGAATGCCGGTAATGGAGGGCAAATGTGTCCTTTTCAAGGCTTTTGGCGATGTAGACGCGATTCCCTTATGCATCCGCAGCAAAGAGGTTGACGATATCGTGAATACGGTCCGGCTTCTTGCCGGAAGCTTCGGCGGGATCAACCTGGAGGATATCTCCGCTCCCCGCTGCTTCGAGATCGAAGAAAAGCTGAAGAAATGCTGCGATATCCCGATCTTCCACGACGACCAGCACGGAACCGCGGTGATCACCCTGGCCGGACTTCTCAACGCCCTGAAGGTAGTCGGCAAGAAGCTCAATGAGGTCAAGATCGTCACATCAGGTGCCGGCGCCGCCGGGATCGCCATCATCAAGCTTCTGATGTCTATGGGGCTTAAGAACGTGATCATGACAGACCGTCAAGGCGCTATCTACGAAGGACGCGAGGGTCTGAATGATATTAAGAAGGAAATGGCTAAAATAACCAACAGCGCCCGCCAGAAGGGAACTCTTGCCGAGGTAATCAAGGACGCCGACGTATTTATCGGCGTATCCGCTCCAAAAACACTGACTGCCGATATGGTAAAGACCATGGCCAAGGATCCCATTATCTTCGCCTGCGCCAATCCTACCCCGGAGATCTTCCCGGAGGAAGCCAAGGCAGCCGGCGCAGCCGTAATATCCACCGGGCGTTCCGACTACCCGAACCAGGTCAACAACGTGCTTTGCTTCCCGGCTCTGTTCAGAGGAGCTCTGGATGTAAGAGCTTCCGAGATCAACGACGAGATGAAGGTAGCCGCAGCATATGCGATCGCGGACCTGGTAACATCGGATGAACTGAACGCAGAATATATCCTGCCCCAGCCCTTCGATCCAAGGATCAAGGACGCCGTAGCCGCAGCAGTAGCCGAGGCAGCAAGAAGAACCGGCGCGGCAAGGATCTGACACATATATTACTTAGCAGCTCTCAAAGCAATGCAACGACAGATAACAACAGAAAGGACGAAAAATAATGAATACAGATAACATGATCACAGAAGAGAAGGATTACCGTACAGAAGAAGACTCTATCGGAACAAAGGCCGTACCCGGAAGCGTTTACTACGGCGTACAGTCCCTAAGAGCCGCCGAGAACTTCCGCATCACAGGGCTGAACATGCACCCGGAGATCATCAACAGCCTGGCATATATCAAGAAAGCCTGCGCAGTAACCAACTGCGAAGTGGGTATTCTTGACAGGAAGATCGCCGACGCCATCGCTAAGGCCTGCGACGAGATCTTAGAGGGGAAGATGCACAAGGACTTCATCGTGGACCCGATACAGGGAGGCGCCGGAACCTCTATTAACATGAACGCCAACGAAGTGATCGCCAACCGCGCTATCGAGATCTTAGGCGGCAAGAAGGGGGATTATTCCATCGTCAACCCCAACGATCATGTAAACTGCGGCCAATCCACCAATGATGTTATCCCTACGGCCGGGAAGATGACCTCCCTGCGCCTCCTTAAGAATCTTAAGGAAGAGCTGCTCCGCCTGCATAAAGCATTGGTTGCCAAGGCCGAGGAATTCGACCATGTGATCAAGATGGGGCGCACCCAGATGCAGGACGCCGTACCGATTCGTCTGGGGCAGGAATTCCGCGCGTATTCCGTCGCGATCATGAGAGATATCCGCCGTATGGACAAGGCCATGGAAGAGATGTGTACTCTGAATATGGGAGGTACTGCAGTCGGAACCGGAATCAACGCGGATGCCGCTTATCTGAGACGGATCGTTCCCAACCTTGCGGAGTTATCCGGTATGGAACTGGTACAGGCCTTTGACCTGATCGACGCCACACAGAATCTTGATTCCTTCGTAGCCGTATCAGGAGCCATCAAAGCATGTGCCGTCACATTATCGAAGATCGCCAACGACCTGCGTCTGATGTCATCCGGTCCCAGAGCCGGATTCGCAGAGATCAACCTGCCTGCACGGCAGAACGGTTCCTCCATCATGCCGGGTAAGGTGAATCCAGTCATCCCGGAGGTGGTAAACCAGGTAGCATTCAACATCATCGGCAACGATGTGACCATCACCATGGCTGCGGAAGCCGGACAGCTTGAATTGAATGCATTTGAACCGATCATCTTCTACTGCATGTTCCAGTCCATCGATACACTGGCCTACGCAGTACAGACCTTCGTCGACAACTGTATCACCGGAATTACCGCCAACGAAAGCCGCTGCCGTTATCTGGTCGAGAACAGCGTCGGAATCATTACCGCCATCTGCCCTCACGTCGGATACCAGAAGGCCGCGGAGATTGCCAAGACCGCTATGAAGACAGGCGAATCCATCCGCTCCCTTATCTTGAAGGAAGGAATCTTGAACGAAGAAGAGCTGGATGAGATTCTGGAGCCTGCACATATGACCGAGCCGGGAATCTCTGCCAAAGAACTATTGAAGAAGAGGAACGCAGAAAAACTTTAATATTACCTCTAAGGCTATGATCTTCTCCTCATCTGCAGTCCTCACGGAGATATAAAAAGGTGTAAAGTCCTTAACAACTGAACAGGACTTTACACCTTTAATTTTGGTCATTTAATTGTTACTCTTTTATCTTGTCAAGATCAATCAGATTAATTCCTGAAGCAGTTAAAATAATTTTTAATTCAATGTACCTGTCTTTCATAACTCTGTACGCCTCAGAATTCTTATCAGATAGCAGCATATAATTCTGTAACCGGGAAAACTCTTCTACATTTTTTTGAAGCATTTCTTTTTCTGTCATATCTTCACCACCTTTTTTAAAGTGCTGTTTACTTGGTACTTTTATTATATCAATCGGTGATTGTGGTGTAAAGCCTTTATTCTCTTCTTCTAATGAATCCGTATGATCTGCTCATACAGCAGGATCTCCTTATTGTTCACGCTTCGGTTATCATGGTAATGCCCGAAAAACCACTTCTTATATCGGCACATCTCCTTGATCTTATCAAAATATCTGGTCAGAATATCCGGCTGATACGTCCCGTCCGCTATCCTCTCCTGGGTACTGGTCGCACAGCAATGCGAGAAGATAAAATCCACCTCCCAATCATTCCTGATCAGATTGCGGAGCCCCTCCGCCAGTTCATCCTCTGTCGGCATCTCTTCCTTCCACCAGCTTACATGGTTGATCCGGTACAGCTCCTTCTTCTTATCCAGCTTCCTCCTCTTCTCACGGAGCCTGGGATCTCCCGCCTCCAGGATCCCTCCGGATATATCATGGCTCTTCGCACCGCCGAAGGTAAAGAGCTTAAGTCCGTCAAGTTCATAGATCTGCCCCCGCATCAGATGAATGACTGACGGCATGATATACTGCACCTTCCCGCCGCACCACTGCGATATCTTCTGTTTTTTCAACAAATCATAATTCTCATGATTCCCATCCACCCAGAGAGTTGTGAAGGGCTTGTCATCCAGCCATTTCAGCCAATACTTCTGCTCCCGCGATTCATCCCAATAGCCAAAATCCCCACAAATGATGACATAATCGTCCTTGCCCATACCTTTCTGCTCCGGGAATATTCCTGTGCCAAACCGCCGGTAGTCCCCATGACAATCTCCGGTTACATAAATCATATTCCCCAGTCTCCTCGCATTCTTCTCTTAATTTTAGATTTTAACATTTTTTTACTCTCCAGGCAATTGTTATACCCATATTCATAAAAGATTATCGGCTGGGAAGTCTTTCCAGAAAAAAACGAGGCGGTATCCCGCCCCGTTATCTTACTCTGCCTTCACCTGAACACAATTCTCAGTCAGCCACTCTCTCACCAAATTGTTAAGCACCATATCCTTCAGATCGTCTTCCTCTGCAGACTCCTTCAGCGCATCTACATCCTCGTAACCAAAGCTCTCGGCAATCTTCTTGAGCTGCTCTTTGTATTCGTCATCGCTCATCTTGATCTTCTCTTTGTCCGCGATCGCCTCTGTCACCATAGTCTGCTTGATGCTTGCCTTAGCGGCATCATCCACCTGCTTCTCGAACTCTTCCACACTGTATCCCATCTGATCCTGGATAAATGTCTCATAATCCTGCTGGTAATACTCTGCCGTCGTCTTATACTGCTCTACCAGAGCATCGGAGATCTTCTTCACCTCTTTCTCCGGATACTTCTTGATCTCCGTGTTGTCAAGAACCTTCTGCCATACAGACTGGCTGATGCCGTCTTCATAGTTCTTCTTGTTATCCGTATCCAGACGCTTCTTGACCTCTTCCTTATACTCCTTCACATTCTTGGACTCACTGGATACGCTCTTCACAAACTCGTCTGTAAGTTCCGGAACGGACTGCTTGGATATACCCTTGACCGTGATAGAGAATACAACATCCTTACCCGCATATTCTGCATTATTGTAATCGTCCGGGAACTTCCCCTGCCAGTCATATGCATCTCCGATATTATGACCGATCACGCTGTCTTCAAAGCCCTCGATAAATGTGCCGGAACCGATCACCAGCGGATAATCCGTAGAACTTCCGCCGTCGAATTCCTCTCCGTTGATCTTACCTGTGAAATCGATCGTCGCCGTGTCTCCTGCCTCTACCGCACGGTCCGTGATCTCCTCCGGGGTCGCATTCGTCTGGAGGGTCGCCTGGATCGCGTTCTCCACATCCTCATCCGTAACCTCGCCCGGCTTCGCTACTTCGTTAATCTCAACTCCTTTATAAACAGAGATCGTCATCTCATCTGTCTCCAACCCCTTGCTGCCGGAACATCCCGCCAACATCACGGAAGCCGCAGCCACACCTGTTAATAATACTGCAATTCTTTTCTTCATACTACACCTCATCTAAATCATATTATAAATATCGTTTTCATCCTATTATGTTATACCACATTTGCCCCAACTTTCAAAGTATTTTCACATATATTTCACCATTTCTTTTAGAGCACCGGCGACAGCAGCCTGCAGAACTGCTCCTTTATGCGCACCATCAGATCCCGCTGCTCGTATTTCTTCCGGGTCACCAGGGTACTCCTGGTGATGTCATTCTCGAACGCTTCCATCAGCTTCTCCGTAGTCCTCGCGCTGTATACCACCGCGTTGACTTCAAAATTCAGACTGAAGCTTCGGATATCCATATTGGCCGTCCCCATGCAGGTAACCAGGCCATCTACACACATGCATTTCGCATGGAGAAACCCGTTATCATAGGTATAACATCTCGCCCCGGCTTCGATCATCTCCCCGATATAAGAATAGGTCGCCCAATATACGAAGGGATGGTCCGGCTTGCACGGGATCATGATCCGCACATCGATCCCCGACTTCGCAGCGATCACCAGCGCATCCCTGATATCATCATCCGGTATGAAATACGGCGTCTGGATGTAAATGTTCTTCCTCGCCATATGGATCAGCCGCAGATAATTGTCGCGGATCTCCTGGCTGCTGGAATCCGGACCGCTGGAGATGATCTGAACCGGATCCCTTCCGCCCCGCACATAGGTCGGGATCTCAAAAAGCCGATCCTCCAGGAACAGGTTCTCCCTTGCCGCGTAATTCCAGTCCAGCACGAACCGGACTGCCAGTGAAGTGACCGCGGAGCCTTCGATGCAGATATGCGTATCCCTCCAGTACCCGAACTTCTTGTTCTTACCCAGATATTCCCGTCCCACATTGAACCCGCCGACGAATCCGATCCTTCCGTCTATCACCACGATCTTCCTGTGATTGCGGTAATTCACACGCAGCTGCAGCTTCCCCAGAAGCGCCGGGAAGAACTCGGCAACCTTGATCCCCGCTTTCTCCATCCTCGCCCAGTCAGAACGGCGCATGCTTCTGCAGCCCATGCTGTCGAACAGGACACGGATCTCCACGCCCTGCCGTGCTTTACGCGCCAGGACCTCTTCGATCTCCTTCCAGAGTTCGTCATTTCTTATGATATAATACTGCACATGGATATAATTCCTTGCGTGGTCCATCTCTGAGAGAAGCGTCCGGAACTTCTCTCTTCCGTCGGTAAATATCCGGATATCATTGTTGTCCGTCAGCACCGCTTCTCCTTCGTTGAGATTATACAGGATCAGCCGCTTGAAACGCTCAAGCTCCGGATCGCGGAGCCTTAATTTCTTCCGGTATATGGATTCCTCCTGTCTGCGGACGGCATACTTGATCTCACCTTCGATCTCCTTCATCTTGAACATCCTGTCCTTGCGGAAATTCTGTCCAAGGATCAGATAGAGGATGAATCCAAGCCCCGGAATAAAATACAGCAGAAGAAGCCACGCCCATACCGTCGTGGGATTCCTCCGCTGAAAAAAGATGATCAGCAATGAAAATACAATATTGATCAAAAAGAGATGGTCAAGCATCCACCGGTATCCTTCGGCGGCGCCTTCCCCTATGATCTCCAGCATTCACTTCCTCCTCTATACTACTGCTCCATCCGGCCGGAAATCGAACCTCTGGCCGGATGGAGCACTATGTCACGCCTTGATATATCCCAGAAGCGACTGTGCATCCATCGTAAGCTTGCTCATCTTCCGATAGTTCGCACACTGCGCCTGTCTCTGCCCGTCCGCCACGATCTGCGCGCCGTGGGCCGCAAGCTCCTGCGTAAGCCTGGCGCCGATATCCTCCGGCTTCTCCGCCTCCTTCTTGAGCAGTTCTTCGATCTCCGCGATCAACTTCTCCAGTTCATCTAACATCTCATCGGTCACCTTCGCCGTCTTCCAGAACGCATCCTCAGCCGACCAGGCCTCTTTATCTTCCTTCTTGTCGGCCCCCTCCTCAAAACAGTAAGTCTTCTGAGTATTCTCCTTGGCAAGCTGCACGGCAACGTCTTCCTTCAGAAGGCCGAACGCCTTCTCCATGCTGTCAAGCTCTTCCTCCATCGTAAGCTTGCGGTAACGCACGGCGCGGCCCTCGATCTCAAACTCCACGCCGGTGAAATCCTCTCCCGTGCTCTGGTCTAACACCCAGACCTCTCTCGTGCCATTCGCATAGCCTTCCCGGATCTTCTCCTGCATCGCCAGATGGGTGCGCGCCAGACTCTCGGCATGATCCCTCACTTCCCTGCCGTCCCTTAATCCCATCTCTTCCTCGTAACGGGCCGACATCTCATTATAGAGATTGCTGCTGGCGCCGTTGACGCCGATATTGTCAAGCCTCTTCAATATATAAGACCTGCACAGTCCGTCCATCAGGGACAGTCCGTCTCCCATAACCAGCTTCGTGCCGTCCTTGGGCAATGCTCCCTCCTCCATAACCGTATCATCCGGTAAATGATCGCGCAGGAAATCCAGCCCCTCTTTCGAGATCGACACCTTATCCTTCGATACCGCCTTCTGGGATTCTATGAACTGGTCCGCGAATTCCACGATCTTCGTGCCATTCTGGAATACCTGGACCTGAGAATGATTCCGAACATTCAACTTGTCCAGCAGAAATGTATAATCTCCGTAAATCTTCATAATAAGCCACCACTTTCTCTCTTGGGAACCGCCGCTGCAATTCCTCCCCTTACCTTAACTATCGGCTGTCCTTTTATAAAAGATAAGGTAATACACAAATCTCTTGCACTTGCCTTTAAAGAATGGTACAATATTTCTCATGAAACGCAAGATTTTAGGAGGTTCACTCATGAGTACGTTTTCCATCGTAATGCTTGTCATACTGGTTGTTTTGATCATTGCATGTATAGTATTGTATTTTCTCGGCAAGAGAGCCGAGAAGAAGCGGGCTGAACAGCAGGAGCAGTTAGCCGCCGTAGCGCAGACCGTATCCATGCTTATCATTGATAAGGGACAACTCCGTCTGAAAGACGCCGGCCTTCCCCCGATCGTTCTGGAGAATACGCCCAAGTATCTCCGCCGTTCCAAGGTTCCGGTCGTCAAGGCGAAGATCGGCCCTAAGATCATGACTCTGATGTGTGACGCAGACATTTACCCGCTGATTCCGGTCAAGAAGGAAGTCAAGGCTACCATAAGCGGAATCTATATCACCGCAGTCAAGGGTCTTAGAAGTCCTCTCGAGACGCCGCAGAAGAAGAAGGGCTTCTTCGCAAGGATGCGTGACAAGGCGAAATCAGCCGCCAAGTAACACTAACTTACATTGATCAAAAGCATTGGATCATTATCGGTCCAATGCTTTTATATTCATGTCTATGTTGCAGTCCGCGATCGTCTCGCTGTTGACATCCAGTGCATAGTTCACATGGACATCAATGCTGCTGTCCGTCACATCCACCTGCATATCCTTCGTATGTGTTCCAACCAGCAGTTCTCCGTAAGGAGTCTCATACTGCGTGATATTGATCTTGTCCTTCTCGAAGATCATATGGGTATTCGATAAACCGCTCTTCATGATCTCAAGCTTCCCGCTCTCTGTGATCCGCACTTTATTCTTGATGGTTCCGGGCATCCCCTCCACCACCTCGTCATAGATGACATAATGCTTATCATTCTTATAGTAATACGTTGCCGGAGTAATCACTTCAATGGGTTCTTCTCCTCCATCCTCCGGCACACCTGCCGTCTCATAGTGCAGGCCGGATATTCTCAGTAATACTTCCTTCGTCATAACCTCACCTAATATTCTTCTATATTAACTACCTTCGTTGCCGCCACATCATAAGGAAGGATGGTATTCGCAAGCCGGGTGAACTTCTCCGCGGCATCGCTTACATAGAACTCATACGCCGCAGCCTCCTCTGACAGATTCGCCGTCCCGCTCTCATCCAGTATCTTCTTAAGATCCACCGCCGTCTCATATGCTGGATTTACTATATGTACTTTTTCACCGAAATATGCCATGATCCTTGAACGAAGCAGCGGATAATGGGTACACCCAAGTATCATCGTGTCCATATCCGTCTGTCTCATATCTGACAGGTAGATATCGATCACTTCCTCCGTGATCCTGTGCTTGGCAAATCCCTCTTCCACCAGCGGTACGAACAGAGGGCACGGCTTCCCGATCACAGCCGCATCCGGACACATCTCCCTTATCACCTTAGTGTACGTCTCGCTCTGTATGGTCGCCTCTGTACCCGCGACACCGATCACTTTGTTCTCGGTCGCCTGCACTGCTGCCCGGGCTCCCGGGACGATCACTCCTATGACCGGAATGTCCGTCTCTTCCTTCACCGCATCCAGCGCCAGCGCGCTCGCCGTATTGCAGGCGATCACAATCGCCTTAACATCCTTCGTCCGCAGGAATCTGATGATCTGCCTGGAATACCGTATGATATTATTCCTGGACTTACTTCCATAGGGAACCCTTGCCGTATCTCCGAAGTAGACCATATTCTCCCGCGGGAGCTGGCGCATGATCTCTCTTGCTACCGTCAGGCCCCCCACTCCGGAATCAAACACTCCGACAGGCGCCGTTCTATTCGAATTACTCACATTCTGAATCTCCTTTATTCATTCGTAATACTCATTGTACCGCCTGAGGACTGGAATTTCAAGTTATATCTTCATCATCACGCAACAAAACACAGCAAAACGCTCCCCAAAAGGGGAGCGTATCTTATATACTCTCAGAACCATCTCACTACAGTGCCAGTTCCTTCGCTATCTCATACTGATATACCGGGATTCCCTTCTGCATGCCAAGCGCCTCATTGATATCAAAATCAACATACTGGCCATGCTTATATCCCACAACACGGTTGGATTTGCCTTCGATCAGAAGATCAACTGCCATCGCTCCCATAATAGACGCATAGACTCTGTCCTTACAGGTCGGGCTTCCGCCTCGCTGCATGTGTCCGATGATCGTAGCTCTGGTCTCCATACCGGTCGCAGCCTCGATCCTCTCTGCCATCTCTATGGAGCCGCCGATACCCTCTGCATTGATGATGATATAATTCTTCTTGCCGCGCTTCCTGCACTCCTGGATATCCGCCACGATCGCAGCCTCATCATAACCATGCTCCTCCGGCAGAAGAATACGCTCTGCACCGTTGGCAATACCGCACCACAGAGCCAGATACCCGGCATCTCTTCCCATAACCTCGATAATGGAGCATCTCTCATGAGATGTGGACGTATCACGTACTTTGTCAATTGCTTCCATCGCCGTATTCACAGCCGTATCAAACCCGATCGTGTACTCGGTACAGGCGATATCCAGGTCGATCGTTCCCGGAACACCGATCGTATTGATCCCAAGATTCGCCAATGCCTGCGCTCCGGCGAAAGATCCGTCTCCGCCGATCACTACCAGCCCGTCAACGCCGTATTTCTTAAGGATCGCAGCAGCCTTCTGCTGCCCTTCTTCTGTACGCATCTCTTCACAGCGGGCTGTCTGAAGAATTGTCCCTCCGCGCTGGATCGTATCAGAAACATCTCTCGCGGACAGGTCAATGATCTCTTCGTCCAACAAACCCTGGTAACCCTTTCTGATTCCTCTGACTCTCAGGCCCTTGGTAAGACCTGTACGGACAACGGCACGGATTGCCGCGTTCATTCCCGGCGCATCGCCTCCACTGGTCAATACTCCGATTGTACGTATTACTTTTGCCATAAATCATTCCTCCATTGTAGTCATTTTATGTACTCTGGGATAGAGAGAACTCGTTCGTATCAATGTTTCCCTTGTTTTTCTCTCGTGCTACATTTTACAGGAATTACCTGACGTTTTCAATGGCTTTTTCTATCACTTTTACACAAGATTCTCCCAGATAATTCGTCATTTTGTTCAGCAATAATTTATCGGCATTCACGCATCTGTTCGCCGGCAGACGCTTTATGGCCTTCTCCTTCCTGCAGTATATGACGACGCTGTCCTGACCGTCCGAATCCGCAAGCAGTCCCAGCAGTTCTCCCTCCTGTTTAAGGTAGGTATCCTTATCCGGATACTGAAGCCACAGCTCCCTCTTCGTCTGTTCAAACGGAATCACCTTCTCGCAGATCAGCTTGCTGGCCGCCTCATCCTCCTCGGATACCCTTCCCCGGATGAACACCTTCCCCTCTTCGTTCAGGTACTGCTGATTCTTCTCATAATCCCGCGGGAAGACCACGACCTCCACGGATCCCGCCAGGTCCTCCAGGGTAACGAACGCCATCACCTTATTCTGTTTGGTGTATTTGATCGTCTTCGCCGTGATCATGCCGCCGACCGTCTCCCTGGCTCCGTCGTGTACCTTGGTTCTTCCGGTATCTTCATCCAGCTGGAAGTCAAGAGTCGTCCTGGTGATGTTCTTCCTCCACTTCTCCTCGTACTCTTCCATGGGATGACCGCTTAAGTAGACGCCCAGCACCTCTTTTTCAAATGCAAATTTCGTCTCTTTCTCATACTCTCCCACATCCGGAAGCGGGACGTCGAACTCCGCCTTCTGGTCGTCGTCCACCATATCGAACAGGGACATCTGGCCCGTCATGGAGTATTTCTTCTCCCGGTTCACCTGATCCATGATCTGTACATAGATGATCATGAACTGCTTCCTGGTCCCCCCAAAACTATCGAAGGCGCCGGATTTGATGAAGTTCTCGATCGTCCGCTTATTGATATCCTTGCCGGACAGGCGCTCGATAAAATCCTTCAGGTTCTTGAACTCTCCTCCGGCCTCACGCTCTTCGACGATCGCCGCGATCACCGGACGTCCGATGCTCTTGATCGCGGTAAGCCCGTACCGGATATTCCCGTCATCCACCGAGAAATTCCCCACGCCCTTATTGATATCCGGCGACAGGATATCGATTCCCATCTGCCGGCAGGTATAGATATACTCCGCTACCTTGCTCGGCACGTCGATCACGGACGTCATAAGCGCCGCCATGAATTCTACCGGATGGTAATACTTAAGCCACGCCGTCTGGTACGCCACCACCGCGTAAGCAGCCGCATGGGATTTGTTGAACGCATATTTGGCAAAATCTATCATCTCGTCATAGATCTTGTTGGCTGTCGCTTCCGGAATCCCGTTGGCGATACAGCCCGGCACCCCCTCGTCTGCATTCCCGTATACGAAGCTCTGGCGTTCCTTCTGCATGACGTCGCCCTTCTTCTTGGACATGGCACGGCGCAGCAGGTCGCTGCGTCCAAGGGTATAACCTGCCAGGTCGCGCACGATCTGCATAACCTGCTCCTGGTAGACGATACATCCGTAGGTCGGCGCCAGGATCGGCTCCAACTGCGGACAGTCGTAGGTGATGGTTCCCGGATGGTTCTTCCCCTTGATATACTGCGGGATGAAGTCCATCGGTCCCGGGCGGTACAGGGAGATCCCCGCGATCACATCCTCCAGGTTCTGCGGTTTCAGCTCCTTCATGAATCCCTTCATCCCGCCGCTCTCCAACTGGAAGATGCCGTCCGTCCGCCCGGTTCCGATCGAATCCAGGACCTTCTTATCATTATAATCGATCTGCTCCATATCGATCACGCCGCCCGTGCTCTCTCCTGCCAGCCTTGCGGCGTCCTGGATCACCGTCAGCGTCCGAAGCCCCAGGAAATCCATCTTCAAAAGCCCCAGCTCTTCCAGCGTCGTCATGGTGAACTGTGTCACCACAGAACCGTCTGACCCTAAGGAGAGCGGCACATACTCATCTATGGAAGCCTGACTGATCACGACGCCCGCCGCATGCATGGACGTATGTCTCGGAAGCCCTTCAAGCCTTCTGGACATATCGATCAGCTCATGGACCTGTTCGTCCTCCTGGTAAAGCTTCCTGAAATCCGGATTCATCTCCAGGGCGCGCTCTAACGAAACCGGCTGGTTATTCTGCCCTCTTGGGATCATCTTCGCGATCCCGTCTACAAACGCATAGGGAAGGTCCATGACTCTCCCCACATCCCGGATCACACCCTTGGCCGCCATGGTACCGAAGGTTACGATCTGCACCACCCGGTCGGTTCCGTATTTCTCCACCACGTAATTGATGACCTCCTGCCTCCGCTCGAAGCAGAAGTCCACGTCAATATCCGGCATGGACACACGTTCCGGATTCAGGAAACGCTCGAACAGGAGCTGATACCGGATCGGATCAATGCTGGTGATCTCAAGGCAGTACGACACGATACTCCCGGCGGCAGATCCCCGTCCTGGGCCCACCATGATCCCGTGATCCTTCGCATACTTTATGAAATCCCACACGATCAGGAAATAATCTACATACCCCATGGACTTGATCACAGACAGCTCATATTCCAGACGCTGCGTCAGCGTCTCGTCCACATCGGGATAGCGCATCTTAAGCCCCTCATAGCAGAGGTGGTTCAGATATTCCCAGGAAGTATATCCCTCCGGGACATCGTACTTGGGCAGCTTCGTGACTCCGAATTCGATCTCAACATTACAGCGGTCGGCTATCTTCTGGGTATTCTCAAGCGCTTCCAGCGCATAGGGGAAGAGCTTCCTCATCTCATCCTCGGATTTGATGAAATACTGGCCGCCCTCATAGCGCATACGGTTCTCGTCGGAGAGCTTCTTGCCGGTCTGGATACACAGGAGCATATCATGAGGCTTCTCATCCTCCGCGTAAGTATAATGGACGTCATTGGTCGCCACCAGCTCGATCCCCGTCTCCCTGGACATCCGAAGCAGAGACTGGTCCACAAGCTTCTGCTCCTGCATCCCGTGATCCTGAAGCTCCAGGAAGAAATTCCCCTCCCCGAAGATCTCCTGATATCTGAGGGCGGCTTCCTTCCCCTCCTCATACATATTCCGCAGGATATTACGCTGAACCTCCCCCGCAAGACAGGCACTTAAAGCGATCAGCCCCTCATGGAATTCCCGCAGGACCTCCATGTCCACACGGGGCTTATAATAATACCCTTCCGTGAACCCCTTCGATACGATCTTCATCAGATTGTGATAACCTGTGTCATTCTCGGCAAGCAGCACCAGATGATAGTACCGGTCGTCTCCGCTGCCCGTTGCTTCTTTGTCGAAACGGGACCCCGGCGCCACATAGACCTCGCAGCCTAATATTGGTTTGATCCCTTCCGCCTTCGCTGCACGGTAGAAATCGATCACCCCGAACATCACCCCGTGATCCGTGATCGCAACGCTGTCCATGCCCAGCTCCTTTACCCGCGCAATACATTCCTTTATCTTATTCGAACCGTCCAGCAGGCTGTATTCCGTATGGACGTGAAGATGTGCAAAACTCATACTCCCTCCTCGCTCGCTGCCTGTAGAAAAAAAGTGCTCCCCTTCCGTCAGGGAACACTTCGCACATTAGTATACTACTCTCCGTCAACCATGAACTTCACCAGTCTGTCGATATCTTCCTTCTCATATGCAATGAGCTCAAGCTCCGGGATCTCTCCGTTGGAGAAGATGTTCGCCATAGATACATACTGGGACAGCTTGGACTTCAGATTCAACCTGTCTCCCTCGCCGGTCACCAGCTCAACTTTACCGGCACAATCGTCGATCACAGCAAAAAATTTATCAACATTAGTTATATTCTGCACTTTCATAGTAACATAAGCTCCTTTCTTGTTCTGATACAATCATGTGTCTACTCAATTATATCCTATTTTTGACAGATTTCAATAGATTTTTCACGAATTTCAATCTTTCCTGACTTCAAGAGCCGCCCGACTGCCCGCTTGAACGCATTCTTGCTCAATCCTAATTCCCGCTTGATAAGCTCCGGGTCTGCCTTGTCTGTAAACGGCAGCTTTCCGCCGGATGCTTCCAGGCGTTCCATGATCATCTGTGCGTCCGCGTCCATCTGGAGAAATGCTTTCTCCCTCACGGCAAGATCCAGCTTCCCGTCCTCCCGGACCTTGATGACACGCGCATGGACACGCTCTCCCACCCTAAGGTCTCCAAACGCCTCTCTCTTGGGTATCAGCGCGGAATAGCAGTCGTCTACCGCCACAAACACGCCGAAATTATCGCTGGTATCGTATACAATCCCTTCTACCTGGTCGTCCTTCTGGTAAGGCGCATCCTGCCGCAGCTTCTCATACACCTTCATCGTCGCGCACAGACGGCCGGACTTGTCCACATACAGGGCTGCAAGCACCTCGTCCCCTTTCCTGACCTTCGCCGTCTGCTCCCTGAACGGAAGAAGCAAATCCTTCTCAAGGCCCCAGTCAAGGAACGCGCCGATCTTCCCCACATCCGCGACCTTAAGCACCGCAAGCTCTCCTAATGTGAGCTTAGGTTCGTTCGTGGTTGCGATCAGCCTGTCCGAAGAATCCTTATATAAGAATACCTCCACCGGATCTCCCGCCTCCAGGCCTCTTGGCACCTGTTTCTTCGGGAGCAGCACCTTCTCTTCCTTGTTGCCGAGATATACTCCGAATTCCACTTCCTTTACGATCATCAATCTTACTTTCTTTCCCAAATTATCTGCTAACGCCATAGCTTACCTCTTCTTTCCGTATCACTGAAACTCCACTGCCGCGTAAGGCTTCCCTGCCTCATCACACAGTTCCACTACTGTCCTGCCTTCTTCCTTTGCGGTTCTTGGATAAATAATATCGCCGTATACCGCCGACTTCTTATATTCTACCCGGAGCTGACGCACTTCCTGCGTCTCCTTAATTACTTCTAACGCCATCTGCACATACTGACAGTTATTCACATGTTCGTTCGTATCGATATGGTATTTCCTGACCGGAAATGCCTCCCCATACTCAAAATCTTTCGGAAGTACGATCTTACGCGGCGCATATTCCATCGGAAACGGTTCTCCCGTACCATAAAGTTCGATCTCACGTTCATCCGGTTTCGCGGGCCTTCCCTTCTCTGTATCCATATAGACCCACACCGAATTCGCATACGCCGCTGCCTGCTGCCTCCCGTCTGACATACAGAAATTCCGTGTTCCGAACAGCCCCTCGAACTTCGTTGCCCAAGTGCTGACTCTGATCTTCTCTCCCATTACCGGATATCTCTCAACCACCACCTGCCAGGCCGACAACACCCATGCCCTTCTGCGTTCGGCACAATGATCGATCCCTACTCCCAGCTCTTCCGAATGGAAGGTACTGCAGTCCTGAAAATAATTGATGATACCCGGCAGCGTGATCCTCTTGGTATGATCCACCTCACTGAACCGGATTCTTCCTTCAAATGTATATCTGTTATTCTTTTGCACTGGCCACATAACTCCTTTCTGCCGTGATCACACACTCATAACGCGGATCTGTGATCTGAAGAAGCTTGATCAGGGTCGTCTTAAGCTCATCCTGCCTCTTCGCATCATATTCATAGGGAACCTCCATATCGAAGATCAGGTTCACCTGCTCCTCTCCGTTTATCATACGGAAATCATGGATGGACACCGCCGGATCCAGCGCCTTAACGATCTGCTCCACCTGGCTGTGTACCTGCATCACATGCACATCCTTCGTCTCTACCGGGTCCATATGGATCACTAAGAACACGCCGAGCATACGAAACGCATCCCGTTCGATCCGGTCTATGATCTCATGGGACGCCTCGATCTCCACATCATTGGGTACCTCCGCATGGATGGACGCCATATTCCTGCCCGGCCCATAATTATGTACGATCAGATCGTGGCTTCCAAGGACTCCCTCATACCCTTCCACAAATTCCTTGATCCTGGCATATTCTTCCGGCTCTACCGCCTCCCCGATCAGCGGTTCCAGCGTATCCTTCGCGATTCCGATCCCTGCCCACATGACTACCAGCGACACTCCAAGCCCTACGATCCCGTCGATATTGACTCCCGTTATCCGGAAGAAAAGAACCGAAACGATCGTCGCCGTCGTTGTAACCACATCACCCAGGGCGTCCGCCGACGTTGCCAGCATTACCTTAGAATCGATCCGCCGTCCAAGCTTCCGGTTAAAGAAGCACATCCACAGCTTCACACCGACAGACAGTATCAGAATCAC
>CANDQP010000075.1 GCA_947388185.1 uncultured Dorea sp.
GATAATGATCGGATTCGTTGCGACTCCTCTCAGCGTCGTCTTCAACACATCCCGGTCAACGCCTCTCTGCCCCGGCCTGAAAAGCGAGAGGACAAGCACCGCCATCACATTATACAGAGGAACACTCCCTATGATCATAAGCGGCGCCATCCCCGCCGTCCCGTAGATATTCTGGATAAACGCAATCCCAAGGATCGCCGCACTGCTTCGGTAAGACGCCTGAATGAATTCACCCTGTATAGATCTGTCCTTCCACAGAAATGATATGCCCGCCGACGCTGCTATGCTGATCACCGTCACTCCAAAGCAGAACATTACAAACTTCATATTCCACACCCGGGCAAAATCTACCGCAGCCAGATCTCCGAACAAAAGGACGGGCAGCGGCACCCGGAACACGAACCGATTCATCTTCGAAGCAAATTCGTCGTCCATCCATCCGATCTTATGGAACAGATACCCCAGAACCATCATCAGGAATACGGGAACCGTCGCATTCAGGCTGAATATCAGATTTTCCATATGTCATACATTCCTTTCCGTTTCTCTTCACGATTCCGGCAGATATTTACTCTAAATACTTGCAGATTCCAGAATATGCCCGGTAAAGCTCCTCATAGGTCACCCGGCAGTTCGCCGGACTTGTGGACGGCAGCGCAAACGCCTCCATCCCCGTCTTCGGATAGCAGTACCTCTTGTATAACTGTGCCGCCTTGGTTCCGGTCGTGAAGATCGCCTGAATATCCGCATATTCCAATATCCGGCTCATATCATTCGGCACCGGATTGCGGATACTGCTGTCATCCGCACCTTCGATCTCACATCCCGCCAGCACGTCCCACACCGCGATCTTATTGCGAAGCGCAAACGCAATCTTGTCCTCCCGTGCAGCCGGAAGCTCCTCCCCGCACACATCCGACACTACCTTCCAGAAACGGTTGCGCGGATGGCCGTAGTAGAAGCCTGTCTCCCGCGACTTAGGAGACGGCATGGTTCCAAGCATCAGGACGCGCGACTCCTCGTTAAAGACAGGGGCAAAGTCATGTGTAACCTTCATCATTCCTATTGATCTCCTTGTAATTGATTAAAAGCTTCCATCTGACGTTTCGTTGTTTCTGTCGCGTCTGCAAGAATATCCTGTACGATCGCGTTACTGCTGCTGTTCGCCCAATGCGCCTCCATCGGAGCATCCGACCATACCCGGAGCTTGTCACACTGGTTGATCACATCCCATGGACAATACATATCCGCTTCTCCAAAATGATATCCATCATACCATTCCTTTATCTCATCAAAAGACTTCTCAATTCCATAATAAGAAAGCATATCCCTCACTTCACAATCTGTAAAGCCAAAGTATTCTGCAAACTCCATATCGGATATTGTTCTGACTTTAAAATTATTCAATCCTGTAAAAATACTCTCTTTCGCAATCCTCAAACATCCTGTGATAACAGCAAAATAGAGATTAGGATTCGTCTTAAATGCCTGACTGAATATAGATCGGATCAACCTCACCATCTCGGAATAAAAGCCGTCTTGATATGCTTTATCCAAGGGTACGTCATATTCGTCGATCAGGACGATGACCGGAATACTATAATGCTTGAAAAGCAATTCTGTCAGAAATCTCAAACTCCTATGAAGATTGACCGCTTTCTCAAAATTTTCCTCCATCAGACCCTTCAGCTTATTCTTATCAATCTGTGTCAGCCTGTCACTCGTCAGAAGAAAATCCAACCGCCTTGCCTCTTCACCAATTATACTTCCCAGCATGTCGTATGCAGTCCGAAAATCTATACCTTCAACATCCTTAAGGCTGATAGAGATAACCGGATATTGCCCCATATACCGCTCACAGATCTCAGTCTCCCCCGAAATCTCCAGACCTTCAAAAAGCGCCGGATCCATTCCAATCTCGAAAAAGCTCTTCAGCATATCCATATTCAGGCTCTTCCCAAACCGCCGGGGTCTTGTGAATAGGTTGACACTTCCCCTTGTATTCACGAGGTCACAGATAAATCCTGTCTTATCGATATAGTAGAAATTATCTCTCTTGAAGTCCTTAAAATATTCAATTCCTATCGGTAGCTTCTTCATCATCCCGCCAATATCCTCCTTGTGGACAGTATAACAACTTTGGACTATAGATTCAATGTGAAATTCTTTGACGGCTATGATTAAATCGAATAAATCAAAATTCCATAATAACTCTTGATATTATTCGAGGACTCATTAAAAGAGGAGGCCGCTCAAGTCTTCGAACGTTTGGGACTAGATACCTCCACCGCTGTAAGGATTTTTTTGAAACGCGCAATCATGGAAAATGGTATTCCTTTCAGGATGACGCTTCCCAAAGCACCGTATAGTGCTGAACGAGGATACCGTGCTATGGTTGAAATCGGGGAAGCCTCCGAGAAGAATGGTTTATCTGATATGCCACTGGATGAGATCAATGCCGAGATTGAGGCTTCCAGGCGTAAATGTGAAAAAATAAACTTTCATTGTATATTTTCTCTCCGCGTATTATAATAAGGAAGCACACTAATATGTGCAGCAACAACCGTACTAATCACAAAGGGTGACACCTGCGTGAGAAGGCGCACAGATTCCGATTTATGAATGATCAAATATAGTGGTAGGGATATTCTACCCTTTTCGAACCTGACGCCTGTACGTGTCAGGTCTTTTTTTACCCTGATAGCACCGATGAATAATCAACCTTCGATCAGTCAAATACCCCGCTGCAAGCAACGGGGCATCAAATTTGTAGCGCTGCAGAGCAGCGGGGTATTTGACCCTCGCGGCAGTCGCCAAATGTGCATGCAAGCATGCCCGCTTGGCTCGTTGCTCGCGGGAATAACAAAGACATGAGGTGATATATGAGACGCACTGACAACTTTACGATGCCAGATAATTTGAAGCATCTTATTGACAAATTAACTGACACCAAGCAACTGACGAAAGACGAATGGATCCGCCTGATCACCGGGCGCACCCCTGATCTCGCAGAGTATCTCTTCACGCTGGCAAGGAAAGAACAGCACCGCCATTACGGACACGGCGTCTATATCCGCGGACTGATCGAATTCACCAACTACTGCAAAAACGATTGTCTCTACTGCGGAATCCGCAGGAGCAACTCCCGCGCCAGACGCTACCGGCTCTCGGAAGAAGATATCCTCTCCTGCTGCAAGACCGGATATGAATTGGGATTCCGTACCTTCGTACTGCAGGGCGGAGAGGATGCTTATTATACCGATGAGAAAATGGTCAGCCTGATCACACACATCAAAGGTCTCTACCCGGATTGTGCCGTCACGCTTTCCATTGGAGAGAAGTCCTTCGACAGCTATCGGCGATTCTTCGACGCCGGAGCCGACCGATATCTTCTGCGGCATGAGACACATAATCCAGAGCATTATTCCCGTCTCCATCCGCCGTCCCTCAGCGCATCCGACAGACAGGAATGCCTGTGGAACCTTAAGGAGATCGGCTATCAGGTGGGGACTGGATTCATGGTTGGATCTCCTTACCAGACGCCGGAACACCTGGCAGAGGATATGCTGTTTATCAAAGAATTGAACCCGCAGATGGTTGGCATCGGCCCGTTTATCTCACACCGTGACACGCCGTTTGCATCCTGGGAATCCGGTTCACTGGAACTGACTCTGTTCATGCTGGGGCTTTTAAGGCTTATGCTGCCGAAGGTCCTGCTGCCGGCAACTACGGCCCTTGGAACCATACATCCCGAAGGACGTGAACTTGGGATTCTTGCCGGTGCTAATGTCGTCATGCCCAATCTGTCGCCTGCCGGTGTCCGCAAGGATTATCTGCTGTACGACAACAAGATCTGTACCGGAGACGAGGCTGCCGAGTGCAGAAAGCATCTGGAAGAACGTATGGAATCCATCGGATATCATGTGGTCACTGCACGGGGAGATTCTCTGAATCTGTAATCTGCACTGTCCATTCCCTGATATCCGCCTCATCCCTGATGTGCAAAACGCACTTCCTTGGCAAATGGCTTTCAACTTGGCAAATCATTTTCAAATGGATTGAAAATTATCATATAAATTTAGGAGGAATCAATTATGTACGACGTAAACTCAAAACACCCGGAAGATTTTATCAACCATGAGGAGATTCTTGACACACTTGCCTATGCGGACGAGAACAAGAATAACACCGCGCTCATCGAATCTCTGATCGAGAAAGCGGCGCTTCGAAAAGGCTTATCCCACCGGGAGGCATCCGTCCTTCTCGCCTGTGAGGACGATGAAATGAACCAGAAGATCTTCCGCCTTGCCGAGCAGATCAAGAAAGATTTCTACGGCAACCGCATTGTGCTCTTTGCACCGCTGTACCTGTCCAACTACTGTATCAACGGGTGTACCTACTGCCCTTACCATATGAAGAACAAACATATTGCCAGAAAGAAGCTGACTCAGGAAGAGATCCGAAGAGAAGTGATCGCCCTGCAGGATATGGGGCATAAACGCCTTGCCTTAGAAGCCGGCGAAGATCCGGTAAATAACACCATGGACTACTATCTGGACTGTATCAATACTATCTACGGCATTAAGCATAAGAACGGAGCAATCCGCCGGGTAAATATCAACATTGCCGCAACCACGGTAGATAATTACCGTCTGTTAAAAGAAGCAGGAATCGGCACTTACATCCTGTTCCAGGAGACTTATCACAAAGAAAGCTATCTTGAACTCCATCCGACCGGCCCAAAGCATGATTATGATTATCACACTACCGCTATGGACCGCGCTATGGAAGGCGGGATCGATGACGTCGGCGTTGGCGTCCTCTTCGGTCTGGACAAATACCGCTATGAATTTGCCGGACTTCTGATGCACGCTGAACATCTGGAAGCCGTTTTCGGAGTAGGACCGCACACCATCAGCGTACCGCGCCTGCGCAATGCTGACGATATCGATGCAAGCTCATTTACCAACGGAATCGACGACGATACCTTCGCCAAGATCGTGGCATGTATCCGAATCGCGGTGCCTTACACCGGCATGATCATTTCCACACGAGAGAGCCAGAAGACGAGAGAGCGCGTTCTTCATCTCGGCATTTCCCAGATCAGCGGCGGCTCTAAGACCAGTGTGGGCGGATACTGTGAACCAGAGCCGGAGGATGCGAAGTCTGAACAGTTCGACGTCATTGACAACCGGACTTTGGACGAGGTTGTCCGCTGGCTGATGGAGATGGACTACCTTCCAAGCTTCTGTACCGCATGTTACAGGGAAGGACGGACAGGAGACCGTTTTATGTCTCTGTGCAAGAGCGGCCAGATTCAGAACTGCTGCCATCCGAATGCATTGATGACTCTGGAAGAATATCTGATGGACTATGCGTCTCCCGCCACGAAGGCAATCGGCGATAAGCTGATCGATCAGGAAGTGCAGAATGTACCGAATGAGAAGGCAAGGTCGGTTGTGCTTGATAATCTGAAATTGATACGGGAGAATAATCGGAGAGATTTCCGGTTCTGATATATTGTAACTTCATAATCTGTATGCTAAAATCGTATAAAATATAAAACAAACATCCACTATGTTATATAGATATTGCAGAAAGGATATGTCAAAAATGTGTTATACAATTGAGGAGATAAAAGAAAAAATCACTCCATTGGCAAAAGATTTTGGAGTACAAACAATGTATTTATTCGGTTCATACGCCCGCGGAGAAGCCAATGATAATAGTGATGTAGATATTTATATTGACAAAGGTAATTTAAAAAGCTTAATCCAATATTATAGTTTTGTAGCAAAGATCGAGCAATCCTTAGGCTGTCATGTAGACGTAGTAACCACAGGTATACAAGATAAAGATTTTTTAAAAGGAATTATGAAAGAGGGAGTTCTGTTATATGAACGTTAAAGATGTCAGAACATTAATTAAAATGATAAAATATTGTAATGACATCGAATTACTGTTAAAGAGATATAATCGTGATTTTCAATTATACGCATCAGATATATCATTTCAGTATTCGTGCAATATGTGTATTATCCAGATTGGAGAATTAGTTTCTCGATTATCTGATGATATCAAGAACCAAAATCCTCATATACCTTGGTTAGCAATCAAAGGCATGCGAAACCTGCATGCCCATGATTATGAAAATGTGGATTTTGAAATTGTCTGGAATACACTAACTGAAGAAATTCCAGAACTAAAGACAACATTAGAAAATATCCTGGATAAAATGAAAGGAGACTCTATACCATGAGTTTGAATAGCACCCCCTCTGCCGAGCGTCTGCACATCGGCATTTTCGGCAGGCGCAATGCCGGGAAGTCCAGTATTATCAATGCTTTAACCGGTCAGGAACTTGCCATCGTCTCCGATATCAGAGGCACTACCACCGATCCGGTCTTAAAAGCTATGGAACTCCTTCCCCTCGGCCCGGTGGTTATGATCGATACGCCCGGTCTGGATGATGAAGGGGACCTCGGCGCCCTCAGAGTCCAGAAGGCATATCAGGTATTAAATAAGACCGATATCGCGATTCTTGTAGTGGACGGGACGGTCGGAATGACAGCGGAGGACATTTCCATTCTGGAACGGATCAAAGGGAAATCCATCCCCTATATCATCGTTATGAATAAGGCAGACCTGGCTGTCCATACCGCCAAAGACATAGAAGTAGAAGATCCTACGGCAGACCATACAACGGCCCCTGTCCTGTGGGTCAGCGCCGTGACCCAGACCAATATCCACGAGCTGAAAGAACAGATCGCCGCTCTGATTCCTTCCGGTGATACCGGACGCAGGATTGTCGGTGATCTGATCAAGCCTTCTGATTTTGTAGTTCTGGTCGTTCCGATCGACAAAGCAGCGCCCAAGGGCCGTCTGATCCTGCCTCAGCAACAGACCATCAGGGATATTCTGGATGCGGGGGCAGTCTCCATCGTCACAAGGGATACGGAGCTTTCGCATACTCTGGCTTCTCTTGGCCAGAGACCAGCCCTTGTCATCACCGACAGTCAGGCCTTTGAACAGGTTGCCTGCGAGGTGCCGGACACGATTCCTCTGACCTCATTCTCTATTCTGTTCGCTAGATATAAGGGGAATCTTGACTCAGTCGTAAACGGCGCCAGAACTCTGGATCTGCTGGAAGACGGCGATACCATACTGATCTCGGAAGGGTGCACCCACCACAGGCAGTGCGATGATATCGGCACCGTGAAGCTTCCGAATTGGATTCGAAAATATACTGGGAAAGATGTTAATTTTGAATTCACCAGCGGGACGGAATTCCCTCTGGAGCTTGGCAAATACCGCCTCATTGTACATTGCGGAGGATGTACCCTGAATGAGCGCGAGATGAAATATCGGCTGAAATGTGCGGAGGATGCCGATGTTCCAATGACAAATTACGGCACGGCGATTGCTTATATGAAGGGGATATTGGAACGGAGCATCGCTGTATTTAAACTCTGAAGTCAAAGATCCCGCTGCAAGCGCCGTCAAAAAGAGCTATTGAGAGATCCTTCTCTCAATAACTCTTTTTCTGCTGTACTAGAATAATTCCTTCACCGTAGGATAGATCTTTCTGAACTTCTGATATCTCTCCTCATACTTCGCTACCAGCTCCGGCTCCGGCTCTACCGTATCCACAACCTTAACGACCTTCTTCGCGACGGTCTCCACATCCGGGTACTCTCCGCATCCGACCGCGGCAAGCATAGCGCCGCCAAGGGCAGGTCCTTCCTCGCTCTCGATCACATCTACCTTAAGGTTCATAATATTGGCAAGAATCTTCTTCCACAGCGCGCTCTTCGCTCCGCCGCCGCAGATCTTCGTCCGCTCGATCTTGATCCCAAGACTCTTCGCAACCTCCAGTGAGTCACGAAGCCCGAATGTCACGCCTTCTAATACTGCCTGGGTCATATCCTCTCTTGCCGTATCCATGGACATACCGATGAACATCGCCCTCGCATCCGGATTATTATGAGGTGAACGCTCTCCCATCAGATACGGAAGATAGAAGACCTGGTTCTCTCCAAGCTTCGTGATGTTCGCCTGTTCCGCCGCGAAATCATTCGTCTTCAGGATATCCTCATTCCACCATTTGTTACAGGACGCCGCGCTTAACATGCAGCCCATGAGATGATAGTGCCCGTCTGAATGTGCAAATGAATGCAACGCATTATACTGATCTACGCCGAAAGTCTTGCTTGAAATGAAGATCGTTCCAGACGTACCCAGTGAAATATTACACATTCCGTCGCCGACTGTGCCGGTTCCCACGGCCGCCGCCGCATTGTCTCCTGCCCCGGCAATAACTTTCACCTCCGCGGATAATGAAAGCTTCTCTGCGATCTCCGGTTTCAGGGTTCCGACCACCTCATAACTCTCATAGAGCTTCGGAAGCTGCTCTTCGGTAATCCCGCAGATATCCATCATTTCCTTAGACCAGCAGCGGTTCTTCACATCCATAAGGAGCATACCGGACGCATCGGATACGTCCGTGCAGAATGATCCTGACAAACAGTATGCCAGATAATCCTTCGGCAGCATGATCTTACAGATCTTTGCAAAATTCTCCGGCTCATGCTTCTTCATCCAGAGAATCTTCGGCGCTGTAAATCCTGCAAACGCAATATTGGCCGTATACTCCGACAACTTATCCTTGCCGATCTCCTGATTCAGATAATCCGTCTCCTCCCCGGTTCTTCCGTCATTCCACAGGATCGCCGGGCGAATCACGCGATCATCCTTATCAAGCGCTACCAGTCCGTGCATCTGCCCGCCGAAACTGATTCCCGCAACCTGGCTCTTATCACATTCGCTGACCAGCTCCTTGATTCCTTCCATGGACTGTTCAAACCAGTCCTCAGGCTTCTGCTCCGACCAGCCCGGGTGCGGGAAATATAACGGGTATTCCCTGGATACGATCTTCTGGATCTTTCCCTCGCTGTCCATCAGCAGCAGCTTCACCGCAGATGTTCCCAAATCTACACCTATATACAACATTCTCTTTACCTCCACGGATTCTCGGTAGGATATCTCACGCCTGCCGGCTGATTGTATCCGATCTCCTCTACCGGTACGCCAATGTACTTAAATACTTCGAAGAGAGCCTTGCCGTGATGTCCGAATGCAACCGCGCCGTGATGCGGGTAGCCTCCCTCGATCAGAACATGACGGTAGAATCTTCCCATCTCCGGGATCGCAAATACACCGATACCTCCGAATGAACGGGTAGCAACCGGAAGGACTTCACCGTGCGCAATGTATGCACGGAGCTTGTTATCCGCTGTGCTCTGCAGACGGTAGAATGTGATATCTCCGGGAACGATATCTCCCTCCAGCGTCCCTTGCGTTACTTCCTCCGGCAGCGCTCTTGCCATGATCATCTGATACTTCATCTCACAGAAGGACAGCTTCTTAGATGCAGTATTGCCGCAGTGGAAGCCCATGAAAGTATCCTGCTGTGTATAATTATATTTGCCCTTAATATCCTCCTCATACATATCCTTAGGTACAGAGTTGTTGATATCAAGAAGCGTCACTACGTCATTGCTTACTACCGTTCCGATAAATTCGCTCAAAGCTCCGTAGATATCTACCTCACAGGATACCGGAATTCCCTGCGCGGTCAGACGGCTGTTGACATAACACGGAACGAAACCAAACTGTGTCTGGAACGCCGGCCAGCACTTTCCTGCAAGTGCAACGTATTTGCGGTATCCCCTGTGCGCCTCGATCCAATCCTTCAGCGTCAGTTCATACTGGGCAAGCTTTTCAAGAATCTCTGGCTTCTTGTTGCCTGCACCGAGCTCTTCTTCCATCTCCTTTACGATCGCCGGAATCCTCTCGTCTCCCGCATGCTTGTTAAATGCTTCAAACAGGTCAAGCTCTGAATTCTCCTCGATCTCAACTCCCAGGTTATAGAGTTGCTTGATCGGTGCGTTGCATGCAAGGAAATTCAGCGGTCTTGGGCCGAAGCTGATAATCTTAAGCTCGCTTAATCCAACGATCGCTCTTGCGATCGGTGCGAACTCATGAATCATATCCGCACATTCCTCTGCGTCTCCAACCGGATATTCCGGGATATATGCCTTGATATTGCGAAGCTGCAGGTTGTAGCTCGCGTTCAGCATACCGCAGTATGCGTCGCCGCGTCCCTGAACCAGATTGTCGCCGCGCTCCTCTGCTGCCGCAATAAACATCTTCGGTCCTTCGAAATGCTTTGCCAGCAGAGTCTCTGAGATCTCCGGTCCAAAGTTTCCAAGATATACGACCAGTGCGTTGCATCCTGCTGCCTTGATATCCTCTAATGCCTGTACCATATGGATCTCGCTCTCTACGATACAAACCGGACATTCATAGATCCCTTCCTGTCCGTATTTCTCCGTATAAGCTTTCATCAGGTTCGCCCTTCTCGTTACAGACAGGCTCTCCGGGAAACAGTCGCGGCTTACCGCCACTACACCGATCTTCAATTCTGGCATGTTGTTCATAATTATCGTTCCTCCTTTAAATTAAATTATAAAGTTATATTCTCACCCTTCAGCCCGCAGAACGCTCCCGCGATCTTCGCATCCTCATGGGCGATCAGCCACTTGTTCTTAGCCGTGATCAGCTTATCCTCTCCGTCTTTGCGCGGCTCAAAATCAAGCTCCAGATTCGTATCCTTCGGCAGTACGATCACACAGCGGAACCCTTCTTCCCCTGCGCTGCAAGGCGCGTAATGAAGCGTCGTCGCATACAGTTCCACCGCCGTCCCCGCCGGCATATAGAACGCCTCGATCTTCGCGGTATCATAAGTATGATCCGCCTCGATATCCTGCTGCCTTCCAAGCAGAAGGATCAGATCGCTCTGTGCAATATCCACTTCCGAAGAACGATGATACTCTACCGCATTAAGCTTCTTGTTGTACCCGTTGCAGTACCCGACCTGGATAGGCAGTCCGCCGTATGCACGCACCGCAAGCTCCTTCGCTGCCGGCACTGCTTCTAACGCTTCTGCAGAAGGCACATAGATCACATCATCCATCGGACAAGGCTGCTGCTCCATCACCTTAAGCAGTTCAGAGAAAT
This sequence comes from uncultured Dorea sp., assembly GCA_947388185.1. Lineage (GTDB taxonomy): Bacteria > Bacillota > Clostridia > Lachnospirales > Lachnospiraceae > Sporofaciens. Next base: position 11,080 of record CANDQP010000075.1, read on the forward strand.
CATACCCTTCAAGGACCTTCCCATATGCACGAAAAGCAGCATCCGTTACTTTCTGAATCTCCATATCTTTCTCTCCTTCATCATGTTACTGGTTTACATATTCATTAATGTCATTTTATCAACTTTTTTACATGCATACAACTCAATAATTAGCCCTTTTATAGCATATTTTTGTCTTTTTATCCTATCATCATTTTCCTGTACTCGCTCGGCAGCATTCCATATCTCTTCCTGAATGCCTTCGCAAACGCCCTGCTGTTGGGGAATCCATTGCCATATGCAATCTCCCCGATCGGCATCCTTGTGTTCATAAGCTCCTTCACCGCGTGCTCCAACCGGATATTGTCCAGATATATCTTATAATTGGTCTTGGCATATTTCTGAAACATCCTGGACAAATAAGTCGGTGAATATCCGAAATTCTCTGCCAGGCTCTCCAGGGAGATCTCTTCTCTGTAATGATCCTTCATATAAGCCGTGATCACCGACAGCCTGTCCAGCTTCCGGTTATTCCGGATCACTTCCTCATTCACATCCGTCTTACGGTACTTCGTCACAAGAATATACACCAGCATATAGAACTGGCTCTGCACCTTCAGCTCATAACCACATGGTTTCTCCACATATGTGCGGTACATTTCCCGGATCAGATGCATCACCTCTTCATCCTGAAGCCTGGAACTATGGGAAAAATAGATGAATTTCTCATCCGTGTAATATTTCTCGAATGTAGTAAGAGGGATCTGCAGCACTACCGTCTGATTCTCCCTTGGCGAGAAGATGGAATGAATCTCATTGGAATTCACCAGCATGAATTCCCCTGGTTTCAGCGGATAGCGCACCTCATTGACATAAAATTCCAACTCCCCCTCAAAGAGGGCAAAGATCTCGACCGATCTGTGCCAGTGCTTTTCACGGATATAATTGCCGTCCTTCCCCTCGAACAGGAACATCTTGAACGGGATATCATCATTCGGCATAATAATCTCATGAGAATACCCCCTGCTTATATCTTTCTGTTGCTTCATATCTATGATTCCTTCTCTGAACCCACACCCTCAAACTACTGTAAACTCACAGCCACTCCGTAGCTCCCACGACGCCGACCGCCCTTGCGCCGCACTCATTGGCGTATTGCACACACTCCCGCAAGGCACGCCCCTCTGACAATGCATATAGGAAACCTGCCACGAAGCTGTCCCCTGCCCCTGTCGTGTCGATACACTCGGCTCCCGCCTTCGCCGGCACCATATAGGACTCCTTACGGTTCCTCACAAGACATCCCTTCCCGCCGCACTTGACGATCACATTTCCCACTCCTGCTGCAAGCAATGCCTCTGCCGCCTCCGCTGCAGTTCCTTTCCCGGTAAATAACATCGCTTCTTCGTCATTCGGCAGCAGATAATCAATATACGCAAATGCTTCCGCCATCTCTTCTGCCGTCTCGCCCCTCTTGCATTTCGTCATATCCGCACATATGATCTTATCCTGCTTCTTCGCCTGCGCGAAAATCATCCGAAGCTCTTCCGCCCCGATCTGAGGAAATACGAAGATGCTGGCAAAGCAGACGATCTTCGCGCTCTCAGGAAAGGGCATATGAATATCTTCAAGACAGAGCTTCCGCAGGCTCCCCCTGTCATTTGTCAGGAAATTACGTCTGCCGTCCCTCTCCACAAGCACCACATTGATCCCTGTCACAAGCCCCTCCCTACGGCATCCTGCCGCAAGCTCGATTCCTTCCCTCTCGCAATGCCTGATAATATAATCTCCGGTATGATCATTCCCAAGTACCGTCTCAAGACGCACCCGTTTCCCCAGACGGGCAAGCACGGTCGCCTCATTCAGTGCGTCTGCCCCTACCGACATACGGATATCCTCAGCCCCGTAAGATCCAGTCTGGAATACCTCCTCACTTGCCGGACGGACTAATACGTCTACGATCGCCGCCCCTATGATGATAATCTCTGATTGCATCATTTCTGTCATCTGCCCTTCCTCCTTATGCCGTCTTGCTTATATCATACACCCATTAAAGCAACATCTCAAGAATATAGAGATGAATTGCAGCCAGGACTGCCCCCTTTGGGAAGCCAACAGTAACTTGAAATAAATCACACACAGAGCTATAATATAAGCGTCAAATAGTGTATCAGATACACAGCCCTGTCTGAACTGTTACCATAATTTCACAAGTACGGAGACCATCATAATGAAAATAAAACGATCCCTGATAGTTCTGATTATCCTCTTCTTATCTGCGGGCGGGTACACCGCGCTATGTTTCTTTGCCGATACGGACCGCATGCTGCCTAAGACCACGGTAAATGATACCGATATCAGCAATATGACCTTGGCAGAAGCCGCCGATGCCCTGAAAAAAGAAGCTGCAATCCGAAGTAAGGATTCTGTATTTACCGTCTCTTATAACGGCAGCGATTACGCTCTGTCAGCCGGAGCCGCCCTGGAATTAGACTATAACGCCACAGCCAAAAAAGCTTTAAAGAAGAGCCAGACAGGCTTTCTTACCAGGGGTATAACATGGATCCGCTCACATCTAAGCGGCAATCCCAATCCACATCCTGTCATCAAACAAGACCCGGAAGCATTTCACATCGCACTGAAAGACAGCGGTCTTCTCGATGCTGTTCTCTCTGATCAGGAAACCTATAAGATCACCGATGATCAACTCCTCATTACCGCCGGTTTACTGAAGAAAGTGGATGAAGAGAAACTGATCTCCGACCTTATCCCCGCAATCCAGGCGGAAGAATACTGGCGGGTGACAGAATGCCCCCTGACCTCTGATGAAGCTCAGTATACAGATACCTATTGGGAAAACATTTATAAGGAAATTCATACGGAAGCCGCCAATGCCACCCTGGATCCTGAGCATGATCACAAACTGGTGAACTCCGTGACCGGCGTCGATTTTGATATAGAAAACGCCAAAAAGGCTCTGTCTAAGGCCGGCGACGGCGAGACGGTTGCCATTGACCTGATCTACACAGAACCTGAGATCACGACTCAGGACTTAAAAGACCATCTGTTTGCAGATACCCTTGGGACCTACACTACCAGGGTATCCGGGCCCTCCAACCGGCTTACTAATGTGCGCCTGGCCTCTGAGAAATGCAATAACGCTATTCTCCTTGCCGGTGATACCTTCTCATTTAACAAAGCTGTCGGAGAACAGACCGCAGCCGCCGGATTTAAAACAGCCGACGCCACCTTAGACGGCGAGATCATCCAGGCTTACGGGGGCGGGATCTGTCAGGTATCCTCTACCATCTTCGCCGCTTCGCTCTACGCTGATTTAGCTATCGAAGAACGGTGGAACCACGATTATGTCTCCAGCTATATCGGCGCGGGACTGGATTCCGCTGTCGCCTGGGATGCCCTTGACCTGCTGATCGGCAATCCTTCCCCCTATCCGGTGAAGATTGTTGTGGATTACTCCGGGGACAACCTGACTGTCACTGTATTAGGTACTCGGACAGATGATTCCTTGATCGAAGTACAGACTGAAACACTGGAGAGTTCTTCTGAAGAACTCTTAGAAGTGGCAACTTATCGGAATGTGTATACAGCGGATAAGAGCCAGATGTTTCATGAAAAGATCGGGGTAAGTTCATATATAAAATAAATTGGAACCTGAGGAGGAATATTATGAGTTTAATGAACTTATTCAACAAAAAAACAAAAGAGCAGCCGTCTTCAAGAACCAACGAAGCAAACACGGCGGACAAATTCGGGATTTACTCTGGTATGCGGGTAGAAGTAACAACGGATACCGGCCAGATACTTTTTGTGGCAAAGCTGATGGGGCTGCACGGAAAAAAAGCGGAACTGCATCAGTATTCTGAAATAGAACTTCCTGAACAGGAAGAACCCCGCCATGTCAAAATCCGCGGATATAACGACCATGACCGAAAAGCTGTACACATGGAAGGAATGATCTCTCCCCTTCCCAAACATATATGGCAGCTCGAGGAATTAACGGTAATCCGGACCGCCAATGACCGCGCCTTCTTTCGGCTGGACACGAATCTTGACGCCACCATTACCATGTTCAGCGGGCTGGCAATGGGAGAAAGACCCTGTACATTGCTGAATATCAGCGTCGGCGGAGCCTGTGTCAGTTCAGAATACGAATACCATGAAGGAGAGAAATTCTTACTGAAAGTAAAACTGATAGAAGACCGTCCAGAGTCTGCGATGTTCTGTCAGGTACTGCGTGTTATAGAAAAAGACAGACAAAAGTACGAATATGGATGTCAATTCTTAGAACTTACGGAAGAAGATCAGGGGAAGATCATGCAAAATATATTTGAAGTCCAGCGCAAACAACGGGCGCGCACCTAACTAATTTGATCTGCAGCCGGACAGGCGCCGGCTGATGAACTCCCCCTTTGCTCTGTCGTGGAAAATCCTTTACCGCCAGGCATTTTTATATCATCGTATCGTCTCTAAGAACCTCCGCCAGACTAATCTTACGCACATTCCGCCATGCCAGATAGTATGCCAGAGCCACAGAACCTAAAATAGCCAGCATAAATATAATAATCGGAATGATTGGGGCCTCGTCCATAAAGCTCCCCACATCCATATAACTTTTCTGCAGCATATATCCTACTGCAATGCTCACAAGCGGAAGGCCGACCAGGACCGGCCTTCCGGCTATCACCAGCGCCTCTATGCAAAACATTTTTTTGAATTCCTTCGGCGTCAGCCCAACGGACATATATCTGGCAAATTCCCTTTTCCTTTGACGTACAAACCCCAATGTATTGGAAAATACATTGCCAATGCCAATGATGGCAAGCAAAATGCAAAAGCTGCCGAATACTGTCATCATTCCCTGTATCTGCTTATTATTTACTTCATATTCCCGGATACGGTTTTCATATTCTATGGTATATTTCCCGCTGACAAGCTGTTTTATCTCATCCTGCAGCGTATCTAACTCTTCCTGCGTCACATGTTCTCTGCTCTTGACACAGATGTAACTGTCTTCTTCTTCTCCCCCTATCTGCCCTTTTATCTCCTTCCATAAGGATACCGGGATAAAATGCACTAATTCATAATAATCCATCGTTGCATATTCTTCCCTTAAAACGGGAGGGGTTACTGTATAAGACAGCACTGGTATCTCTGCTGTCATTTCTTCATTATCTCCCTGTTTTAGAGTGCTTGCAGCCCTTTCCTCTCTGATATAAGGCACAAAATCAGGATGCCTGAAATCAGGATTTGTCACATCACGGATCTGGTTTAATATCACTGCCCCGTCCAGCCGCGGAGGGATTCCTATCTGTTCACAATATGCACAAAAACTGTTATCGTCCAGTATCACAATCGGCACATTTACCAGCCACCCTCCAGAAACCTTCGTTACATAATCGCCGGAAGCATGAGAGAATCCGTCAAGGGATTTCATTTCTTCGCTCATTTCTTCCTCTGTGACGATTCTCCTGGCCGATGCTTTCTGATATACGATGGCGCTTTCTATCCCAGCCAGATTCTGAACCGCCTCTGTTTCCTCAAAATCCTCCGCTTTCGTATCCTTTACAGTAACCATTACATCCCATACTCCCTGATACCTTTCAAAATAGGTCTCTCTTGTGCTGATTCTGGAAAGAGAAAAGAAACACTGCATGGCCGAAAATGCCATAAATGAAAATATGAGGGATAAGGAAGCCGTCCGCAAAGCCTTTCTCTGTGCTTTTAATGCATTGCCAGCCAGTTCTCCCTCCACCCCAAAGAGCAGCATAAGCAGACGCGACCCCCTCCTCTTCAACTGTAATTCATCGGTATTCTTAATCGCCTCAAGCGGTATCAGCCTGCTTAACTTTCTGGCCGGCAGCCATGCAGAGATCCATATAGTTATGACGGTTACAAGCAATGTCAGCACCAGAACCAACGGATGATATCCGAAAGCTGATTTATGCCGGCCATCAATATCGCTGCCCAACACAGCATTTGTCATATGTACAAGTCCCATACTTCCTGTTATGCCTCTGAAAACTGATCCTTTCCCACAAAGCAAAGAGGACACTCGAAATCCTCCGGAACATCTTCCCATTTTGTTCCCGGAGCTATGCCGCCTTCCGGATATCCCTTTT
>CANDQP010000076.1 GCA_947388185.1 uncultured Dorea sp.
ACGAAGGGTATGCTCTTCCTCATTGTAAAATTCGGGATGTTAATTCACATTACATTGAAACTGTATCTAATAAGTCAGGATGTAAAGATGGTATATCTATAGATGTCTTACCTTTTGATACCGTCCCTAATAGTAGCATTGCAAGGTATTTTCATTGTTATCATTTGTTTGATATTTTAAATATTATCAAAATAAAAAGGAGATGGATCTTTATTCCGGAGAATAATGTTGGATTGATAAGAAAAACAATTTATAGATTCTTAAGTATTTTTACTGACGAATACAAGCTTATACGAAAATATGAACATATTCAAAAGAAGTATAACGGTAAATTTGGATATTTTTATGTGAGCGAAACAACAGGTCTTGATTATTTCAGGTTTGTCGATAAGAGAGAATACTACAGTGAAACCCAAAACTGGCGTTATATGGATAAGGAATTTAGAATTCCGGTTGAAAACGATTTGCTCCTTGCAAATTCTTATGGGGACTATCACAAGTTACCTCCAATTGAAAAAAGAGTTGGACAGCCCGGTATAGAAAAGGTGGTGTTTGATAGTGCAGATTAGTTATAAAGAATTTTTGCTTTTGGTGGATTTGGTTGAACAAGCTAATCAAATGCCCGATGATGATCTGATGAGCATAAAACTTACTGAAGAGGGGTATTTATATGATGGTCAGTTAACAGAAAAAAGCTGGAATTATCTTGAAGCACATAAGGTTGATAATGCAATTATTTTGGCAGCTGGATATGGAAGTAGGTTTGAACCATTGTCTCATTATATACCTAAAGGTTTGATTAAAATCAAGGGAGAAGTTCTCATTGAGAGAATAATTAGACAATTACATGAAAAAGGGATACAGGATATAGTTGTTGTAACTGGCTATATGGCTGATAAGTTTAGTTATTTGCAAGATAAATATGCTATAGAAATGATACATAACAAGGATTATATGACATGCAATAATATTTCGTCGATTTATTATGCAAGAGATTATTTAAAGAATTCTTATATTTTGGGATGTGACAATTGGTATTCCGAAAATATTTTCAATAAGTATGAGTATGATTCTTATTATTCAAGGATGTACAGTCATGATTTTGTTGATGAATACTGTGTAGAACTAGATTACGACGATTACATATTATCGATAAAAAAAGGTAGTGCTGATTCTTGGTATACTGTGGGAGAAATTTATTTTAGCGAGTTTCTTTCAAATCAAATAAGACATAATTTGGATATTGAATATGGTCTATCAGAGGTGCAAAAGATGATAATCGATATATACTGCCAAAGGCATATAGATATATATAGATTTCATACAAAAGAGAGAAAGAGAGGAATAATATATGAATTTGACACAATGGAAGAGGCGGAACAGTTCGACGAATCATTCCCTATGTTTGTAAAAGAGATTATGGATAATAATCAACAATGATATATCAATGGAGGTTAAAAAATGAGCAACGATAATATAACTACGAAAAAGTCATGGTTTTTACCTTATGAAGGGGTCGGAAAATATACTATCCATCCCACAGAGACATACGAAGGACGATTGCAGTTCAACGAGAATTTGTGGGGACCATCACCGAAATGTATGGAGGCATTGAGAGAGGTTGTTCCAAATGATTTGAATTACTATGACCTTGAGAGTGAGGATGTTCTTCTCAAAGCAATTTCTGATTTGGTTGGTGTTCCTAAGAATTGTTTGTACCTTAACACTGGATCTTCAGAGGTTCTTAAAGCAATTTTTGATATTGCATTGCAGAGAGATGAGTATGTTCTTATTCCTTATCCAGGGTGGGGATGCTATAAAGGGATGATTACCGCAAAACTTGGAAGAACAATGAATTATAATGTTATTGCGGGAAAAGAAGAATATTTTCATGATATAGATGATATTATAGCCAAAGCCCAAGAATATTCTCCCAAAATTATTATTTTAACATCTCCTCAGATGCCTACCGGAAATCGCATTTCACAGGAAGGTGTTGAACGGGTTGCAAAAGAAAATCCTAATTCATTGATTATTGTAGATGAGTGTTATTATGGTTGCGCTGAAATGAATCTAAATGTGCCAGAACTTATTTCAAAATATGATAATGTCATATTTGTTAGGACGTTATCTAAGATATATGGACTTGCTAATTTGCGAGTTGGATTTGGTATTGCCAATCCAGAGTTAGTTGACCTTATTGATTATGTACTGCCGCTCCATAAATTACCAAATATTATTCGCAAAATTGCTCTGGCTGCGGTTAAGGATGTCGAGTATACAGAAAAGAATAAGCAAGAGATTATTGAGGCGAGAGAATATCTTACTGAGGAACTCAATAAACGACCAGGTGTGAAAGCATACAAATCTTATTCGAATTTTGTTTACACGGATATTGTTGGGTGTGATGCAAATAAACTTCATGAGTTTATGTGTGAGAGGGGTATTTCAACAAGATTATTTGAAGAAGCAGGGAAAGCGCACATGAGGATAACTGTTGCGTCTAAGGAAATTCTTGATAAAGCTTTAAAACTTTTCGATGAAGGGTATAGTATGCTTAAGGACATCTAATCATGGGTATAAGATGGAAAAATAGCTTGAATACATAGATAACCTAGGAGAAGTTAGAATGAAGAAAGTGATGTTGGTATTTGGTACTAGACCCGAAGCAATAAAAATTTGCCCGTTAATAAATGAACTCAAGAAGAGAGAAAAAATCCAGGCTATTGTTTGCGTTACTGCGCAACACCGTCAGATGTTGGATCAAGTTCTAAAAACTTTCGGAGTGGTTCCAGATTATGATCTAAATATCATGAAGGAGTGTCAGACACTGTTTGATATTACGACAAATATTTTGGCTAATATAAAGAAAGTGTTGGAAGAAGTTAAGCCAGATGTTGTTTTAGTGCATGGTGATACTTCTACCACATTTGTGACTGCTCTTGCATGCTTTTATCTTCAGATTCCTGTGGGGCATGTTGAAGCAGGGCTTCGTACATATAATATTTTTTCACCCTATCCGGAAGAGTTTAATCGTGAAGCGGTAGGGGTTATTAGTCAATATAATTTTGCTCCTACACCTTTATCGAGGTCGAACCTGATCAGAGAAGGTAAGAAAGCTGAAACCATCTATGTAACTGGCAATACAGCTATTGATGCTATGCAGCATACCGTTAAGGATGACTATACGCATCCAGAACTTGAATGGGTTGGAGAAGATAAGTTGATTTTTATTACCGCTCATAGACGTGAGAATCTTGGAGAACCTATGCATCATATGTTCCGGGCAATTAGAAGAGTGTTAGACGAACATCAGGATTGTAAGGCTGTATATCCAATACATATGAATCCAATAGTTCGTGAAGCGGCAGAGCAGGAATTGGGCAGATGTAACAGGATACATCTCATTGAGCCTATAGAGGTGTTTGATTGTCATAATTTTGAAGCAAGATCTTTTTTATGTCTTACGGATTCTGGTGGAATTCAAGAAGAATGTCCGTCATATGGTGTCCCTGTACTTGTAATGAGAGATACTACAGAAAGACCAGAGGGCGTGGATGCCGGAACGTTAAAGATTGTAGGAACGGATGAAGAAACAATTTATAAGACATTTAAGCTTCTTCTTGAAGATAAAGCAGAATATGATAAAATGAGCAAAGCATGCAATCCATATGGAGATGGGCATGCGTGCGAAAGAATAGCCGATATTCTTGAAGATAAAGAATACAATCCGTGGATGCCCGTATAGGGCATCCATATTTTGGAATCAAATTGGATTGAAATAGAAACAAGGAGACGAATATAATAAAAAAGAATTCAAAGCAAAATAAGAGAATCTTTTGTTGGTAAGCTTAGCCTGAATTATTCATGGAGACATAGAGAAGAGTATTCTTCAGCCTTAAGTTGATATTTCAGACAGTTCCTTGTTAACATTATTTCTAAAATTTCTAAAACAATCATACCCGATTTCCGGGAGATTTCCATGACCGAGCGAGTAGAATAACCATAATCGAAAAATCCCCTGAATTGACTTTACCCCATTGTTTGTACTGCTTTTTTTTGTTATAGTAGAACTATATTTTGTTGGACGGCAGTCTGCCCGCCCTGCACGGGGCATGCATCACGGGATGCCCTGGGGTATAATATACCAGCTATAGGAAGGAGGCGCACGAATGGGGATTTACCTTAATCCTGGGAACAGCGGGTTTGCACAGATATGTAGAGGTGATTATGTCGATAAGACAGGACTTGCCGAGTTGATCAATCAGAGAATTAACGGACCGGAGAACCTGTTCTGTATCAGCAGGCCCCGCCGGTTCGGGAAATCTTACGCTGCGAAAATGCTCGTTGCATATTATGATTGTTCCTGCGATTCTCATGCATTGTTCGACGATAAGAAAATTGCAGAGACAACGGACTATAGGAAGCATTTGAACAAATACTGTGTGATCTATCTGGATATCACAACCTTTACATCGGAAGCTCTGACGCAGAACCGCTCATTGCGGGATGTTCCAGGTATGATCCAGGAGGCGCTTCTAAAGGATCTGGCAGAGTGCGGATTCCAGGTCAGGGAGGGAGACAGCCTGAACGATAATCTGGTACGTATCGCGGGGCAGCCGGATGGAGGGAAATTTGTATTTGTGATCGATGAGTGGGATGCAGTGATCCGGGAGGCGAAAGACGATTCTGAAGCGCAGAAGAAATTTCTGACTTTTCTCAGAGGGTGGTTTAAAAACGGCCAATTTACCCTAAAAGTTGTGGCGGCTGCCTATATGACCGGGATTCTTCCGATTAAGAAGGACGGTTCTCAGTCGGCGATCTCTGAATTTGATGAATATTCCATGGTCAAACCATTGTTTTTTGACAAATATGTTGGTTTCACTGAGGATGAGGTGCGTTGTCTATGTGAAAAAAATGATGTTGACTTTAAGATCATGAAGCAATGGTATGACGGATATGTTTTCAGGAATGTTGGATCTGTGTACAACCCCAATTCTGTAATGAAATCAATCCGCTTTGATGAGTTTGATTCTTACTGGACAGAAACCTCTGCAGCAGAAGGATTGATGGATTATATCAGTAAAGGATACAAGGCTCTTACGAGAACCATTGCCGAGTTGATCGGAGGCGTTGGGGTAAAGGTCAGTATCACCGGGTTTGCTAATGATCTTACAACATTTAGAGGAAGAGATGATGTTTTAACTTTAATGATTCATCTTGGTTATCTGGCTTACGATGCCGAGAATCAGACAGTCAGAATTCCGAATGAGGAGATTAAACTGGAATTCCAAAAGGCTGTCAGAGAAGTAAAGCATGAGGCTACGATGAAGCGTTTAGAAGAAAGCGATCAGTTGTTCTTTGATACCATACATGAGAAAGCAGACGCAGTTGCCGCACAGATCGAGAAGATTCATATGGAAGAAACCGTACCGCTGCACTATAACAAGGAAGACAGCCTAAGGAGTGTGATCAAGCTGGCATATTACACATATTGGGATCATTATGTGCAGTTTGAAGAACTTCCCGGCGGTGAGGGATTCGCAGATGTGGTTTACTTTCCGCGTCACGATTCGGATTGGCCAACCCTGGTCATAGAGTTAAAGTGGAATAAATCTGCCAGAGGAGCTATTGACCAGATCCTGAATAAGAAGTATGCGAATGTTGCGGAGAATTTTGGAACAGATATCTTGCTGGTTGGGGTTAATTATGAGAAAGATGCTCCCCCTGGTAAGAGAAAGCACACGTGCAGCATCGTCAGATACGAGGCAAAATAGATAAATTGTGCAGATCGCAATGATAAAATGTTATCCTGTAGTTAAAATCAGTTTGTGTGGGGAGTCACTCTGTGACTCCCTTTTATATTGCTCATCTTCAGAACAAGCTTGTCTTTGGTTATATACAAAGCAGTTTACCGCTGTTACGACGCTTTAGCGCCGAATTCATTTCAATGACCGCTTCATATGTTCTTTCAGATCATGGATAAATTTCTTCTCGCGGATACTGATCTGGTACGACTGCGATTTCATCAGATATACCCCTATATATTGATCGAATTCCAGCGGCAGGGCGACTACGCCGGCTCCCTTGTTGATAGATATGGAATTTTTCACGATAACAGAGATATATTGTCCGGTTTTGATCGTATCGAACAGGCCTCCCCGGTCAAAGATATAGGTAATGTTCTCCTCATCGTTCAGGCCCAGAACATCCAGCCAGTCGGCGGCGTCAAAATTCTCATAAGTAACAATGTGCTGGTTTTGAAGATGCAGATAGGATATGGAATCCAGCTTCGCAAGTGGGTGGGATGTACTCATGATCACTTCCAACGGAATGTGGAGCCTAAGCGGTATCAGATCCATATTATATCTGTTGGCGGTAAGCCTGTGGAAAGGCTCGCGGCTCTCGAAGCAGTAGAAGATAGCCATCCGGTATCTCTGTTCCACCACATCCTGCAGCACTTGGATCAATCCGGTCTCCTTGAAGATATCCCGGCAGCCCTGCGCCGGATTCTGATTCAGGAATTGAATAAAGGTTTGCATAAATAGGGCGGAATAGGTGCAGGAGACGGAGAGATTCTCATGGTGGTTGAACTGAGTGGGAATCTTCTGGATCTTCTTGTATTCGGATAAAATAATCTGCGCGGACTGTACAAAGCATTCACCTTCCTGTGTCAGTTCGATTCCCTTATTGCTGCGCGCGAAAAGAGAGAAGCCTAATTCTGTTTCCAGGGCACGGATCGAATGGCTGAGGCTAGACTGTGAGGTGAACAGATTTTTGGCGGCTTTGTTGATGGAGCCGCATTTCCAGATTTCCAGTACGCATTTCAGATTGTGAAAATTCATTAGATCATCTCCTCTATGGAGGTTAGTATTGATCGATTCTGCAAATATTAATATATAATTCCATATTATATAGTTTTTCTATAAGTATATCAATAGAATCGGGGTATGCGAATTCATTCATACTCTGGTTGATTCCTGTATAACCGTGTTTTAACTCTCCATGTTACAATTATAACAATAAAAGAGTCGACTCCAAGAATAAATATTATGGAGGTAATTGAATATGGCAGAAGTAAAACAACCGGCAAGTGCTTTATCATCACCGAGGTTTTGTAACATGGGGACATTTATGCGTATGACGAAGGTGGATTCCGCGAAGGGACTGGATTTTGCGATCGCGGGCGCGCCCTTTGACACGGCTAGTTCTTTCCGTTCCGGGTCACGATTCGGACCGAATGCGATCCGTAACATTTCTGCTATGATGAAACCGAACAATGTAATTCTTCAGGTAAACATCATGGAGAACTTAAAAGGCGGAGATATTGGGGATTTTAATGTAACTCCGGGATATATCCATCCGACGTATGATGCGATCGAGGCGGGGGTTGCCGGAATCTTAGAGGAGAATGCGGTGCCGATCGTCCTGGGCGGGGATCATTCGATTACGCTGGCGGAGCTGCGTGCGGTCGCGAAGAAATACGGTCCGGTTGCTCTGGTGCATTTTGATTCTCATTCCGATCTGTGCGACGAGGTATTTGGCCAGAAATATAACCACGGCACTCCGTTCAGACGTGCGATCGAGGAAGGCCTGATCGATCCGGCGCACTCAATCCAGATCGGTATGCGCGGTTCCTTATATGACCCGAATGAGCATAAGATGGCGGCGGATCTGGGGATGCTGCTGATCCCGGCCCATAAGGTGCGTGAGATGGGATTTGAGGCATTGATCAGGACGGCTATGGAGCGGATAGGAGATAAACCGGTATTTCTGACTTTTGATATTGACTTTGTAGATCCGGCATATGCACCCGGAACAGGAACGCCAGAAGTGGCGGGCTTCACTTCTTACGAGTCGTTGTCGCTGGTACGTGCCATCAAGGATATGAATTTTGTGGGATTTGATATCGTTGAGGTTCTGCCGGCATATGATTCCGGGGAGGTAACGGCATATCTTGCCGCAAATATCGTATTTGAATATCTGTCCATCCTTGCTGCAAAGAAAAAAGATTAACAGCACAGACGGAGGGCAGAATGGAAGAAAAGAAAAAAGTCATTCGTGTAGAAGAAGTCACAGATCCGGATATGATGTCCAAAGAGCTGGACAGCGTGGTTCTTGAGGGAAGCAATAAGACCAAAGGGATTATCCTGTTTCTTATATGTTCGATTATAGGAATTGCAGTATTCTTCGGACAGATAGAGGGAAGCACTATTTTCGGAATCATTTATAATGGATTCGTTGATCTGTTTGGGCAGGCGATATACTGGATTCTGTCGATTGTGATTACAGCAAATTTTATCTGTCACATATATTTTAAATATATAGATAAAGGAAAGACAAAAAACGCATTTGCGGATGTTTACGGAAATGATAAGATTATTCATACGGTCTTATATGGATTGGGCACCGTCTATGTAATTATTTACACATTGTGGATCGTTCACGGCATGAATATGCCGGAGATCATTATCAGTGATGCAACGGGCGGCAATGTTATTCCGCCGATCGTAAAGGGTGTATTTGGTATCGTACTGGCAGGAGCAGTATTTATGCCGTTCTTGCTGAATTACGGTATTCTGGAGATCATTGGCGTGCTTCTGGAGCCTTTGATGCGGCCGCTTTTCAAGGTTCCGGGTAAGTCCGCGCTGGATGCTACGGCATCTTTTGTAAGCTCATCGTCTCTCGGTGTTCTGATCACGAACCGCTTGTGGAAGAACTGTGTCTATACAGAGAAGGAAATGGTTGCGATCATGACCGGCTTCTCAGCGGTATCCATAGGGTTCGCCCAGTTGGTTATTGACACAGCGGGATGCGGAGCCCAGTTTTTCGAGATCTATGCGGTAAGCTTTGTGATGGTATTTCTGATAGAGATGATTACAGTGCGTATTCCGCCGATCTCTAAGAAAAAGGATGTCTATTACAACGGAAAGGTTCAGACGGAAGAGGAGCGTAAGGAAGGCGCGCGTTATTCGGTTCAGACCATTCCGACGGGAGTCTGGCGTTCAGTGAAGCGTGCTGCGATTGCTCACAGTGTTCCGAAGAATGTAAGTCTCAGTCTGAAGGACAGTATACTGGTGCTGCCGCAGGTATTGACGATGCTGTCTGCGATCGGTGTGTCCGCTATGATACTTGCGGAGTATACGCCGGTGTTTAAGTGGCTGGGTTATATATTCCAGCCGGTTCTGATGCTGTGCCAGGTGCCTGACGCGGCAGCCATTGCGCCGTCTATGCCGGTGGGGATCGCGGAGATGTTTCTCCCGGTTCTCGTCATGAACAGTACGGCGGCTGCGGTATCGATCAGTATGCAGGCGAGAGTGTTCGTCTGCCTGGTGTCCATGTGCCAGATCATCTTCTTCTCGGAGACGGCCACGGTTATGATGGCAACAAAATCACCGATCAAGTTCTGGGAGATCATTGTATGCTTCATTGAGAGAACACTGATCGCGATCCCGATGGCCTCATTGGCGGTACACCTTATATTTTAGACAAACGGATATTGAATATAGACTGTTCATCAAATAGAACCTGCAGGATGCATCGGATCATGAGAATTGCATCTTGCAGGTTCTATTGTTTGCAATTATTCTGCATTTCTTTCCATTCCCCCGGCTTCAGATTCTCATCTAATACAATATCATCGATAGCAATGCGATTCAGGGCGATCACGCAGCAATGGACAGCCTTCATCATCCGGCGGATCTGCCGCTTCCGTCCTTCGGTGATGATGATGGTTCCGCTGGTGACCGGATGGCCGGGGAGATTTCTGCCGAAGGATGAACGAATCTCTGGGTGAAGTGACGGCAGTGTCTCAGATAATACAGAGCGGCCTGTGACCGTGATCTTACAGGGCAGCGTCGGGGCGTCAGAGCCGCGCAGCAGAATACCATTTTGAAGCTTTTGAAGCTTCTCGCTGTTCAAATCACCTAAAACGGTGAATTCATAAGTCTTTTTCTTCTGATAATCAGGATGGGTCATCATCTGATTCCATTTTCCGTCGTCGGTGATGACGAGAAGCCCCTCTGTCTCGCGGTCTAAGCGTCCGACGGGAGAGAGGCGGTCGTTCTTAAGCTCCTGAAAATAATCCATTACTGCAGGAAAACGGGTGTCTCGGCGGGCGGTAACGCAGCCGAAGGGTTTGTTGAACATGTAATAGCGGTACATAAGAATCTCCTGACGGTATTTTCGGCAAATGGGTCCGATGTAATTTGAATTATTATATGTGAAGAAGAAAACCTTGTCAAGTAATTGACGGTATTGAATCAAAGTACAGATGTGATTATAATAAATTAGGATATAAATAAATATTAAGGAAGCAGGGCAGAGGAACATGTGTCTAAAGAAGCGGATACTAATAGCGGATGACGAGCCGGGGATCATACAGCTATTAAAGGATTATTTTGAGATACAGGATTATCAGGTAATAGAAGCGAGAAACGGACTGGAGGTATTAGGACAGCTTAACCGGGAACCGGACATCATACTTTTGGATGTCAATATGCCGATGCTCGACGGTTTTGAGGTATGTGAGCGGATCCGCGCCCATGTGTCGTGTCCGATCTTGTTCCTGTCTGCGAAGATCGAGGAGGCAGACAGGATCAAGGGGCTGATGCTGGGCGGGGATGACTATATCTTGAAGCCGTTCAGTATAGAAGAACTGGGAGTGAGGGTGGAAGCGCATCTGCGAAGGGAGGAACGTAAGAAGACCGACCGCGCGGTGAAGATCTTTGACCGGCTGGCGATCCATTACAGTGACCGCTGTGTATACTACGAAGAACAGGCGATTAATCTGACGAAGACAGAATATGGAATTGTGGAGACGCTGTCCTTGAATTCCGGTCAGGTATTCAGCAAGGACCAGTTATATGAGAAGGTCCGGGGATTTGACGGGTGCGCTGACAGCAGTATTGTCATGGAGCATATACGGAGAATACGGAGCAAGATAGGGAAATACACAGATCATACATTTATAGAGACCGTGTGGGGAGTGGGTTACCGATGGATTGGTTAGAGGAGAAGCTCGAAAAACTGCAGAGATATATCCGCAATCTTTCTTTCCGAAAGGCAATGATCGCATATATTCTGGTACTGGCGGCAGTCGTGTTCGGGCTGTCTTATCTGACGATGATCGTCTGCTGGCAGTGGGAGATTATGGAGTGGATGCGGTATGAACAGGAAGATTTGGAGTATATAATCTATCAGAAAGGCCCTCTGTGGAGATTTGAATATCATTTTGAGGATGGGACGGATCAGCAAAAGCTGGTGTTACTGGATACCTTGCGGGTGTGGTGTCCGTATATCTATGCATTTGCGGGAATGATCGTGACGATCTGTATCTTCTATAAAAAACGGCTGGCAAGGCCGCTCATGCTTCTGGCAGACAGTGTGGAGAGGATTCGGGGCAATGATCTTGACTTTCGGGTAAGCTATGAGAGTGAGGATGAGTTGGGCAGTCTTTGCGACTCGGTGGAGGCTATGCGGTTAGAGCTGGTACAGGGGAAGGAAGAGATGTGGAGGCTTGTGGAACGGCAGAAGGAGCTGAATGCCGCATTTGCCCATGATCTCCGTACTCCGCTCACGGTACTTCGGGGGTATACGGACTTCCTTGCACGCTATATCCCCGAGGGAAAGATCAGTGAGGAGAAGATGCAAGATACGCTGGCGTTGATGTCCGGCCATCTGAAACGTCTGGAGAATTACAGCCGTACCATGAAGGGAATCCGAAGTATTGAGGAAGTTCCGTTTTCACCGGGGCAGACGGAGCTTGGGAGTATCCACAAGAGGATCGGTGAAGTGGTGTTTGCGCTGAATCAGGCAGGCGATATTAGGATATGTTATCAAAGATGCGGCGCAGAAGATACTGTTAAGGTGGAGGCAGACGATAATATCATCATGGAAGTCTTGGAGAATCTGCTCTCGAATGCCATCCGTTATGCCCAGGGAGAGATCGAGGTTGTAGCGGATTATGATGAGGGGAAGAGGGAATTCCTATTGACTGTCCATGACGACGGGGCGGGATTTTCAGATGAGCAGCTAAAGATGGCGCTGCAGCCGTATCATAAGGAATATGAGGGCGGGGAGGCGGATGAGCATTTTGGGATCGGGCTTCATATCTGCCGGGAATTCTGCCGGAAACACGGCGGAACATTGAATGTTGCGAACAGTATACGGGGAGGGGCAGTGGTGACGGCATCATTTACCTGCAGGGCGTGATGAATCAGGTATAGAGAGTCAGATCATAAGGCTCAGAAGAGTTCACTCTTCTGGGTCTTGTTTTATAGAAAAAATTCAATTTATCCTTAGTGATTCTTAATTTTTTGTAGAGAAAATATAGGGATTTACGTCTTATTATATCTGTATACCGAAAGAGGAGAAAGATATTATTTTTTATAGAAAGGATGAGGACGTATGTCAACTACAATCGAAATCAGGAATCTGAATCAATATTATGGCAAAAAACAGGCGTTAAGAGATATTAATCTTACGATCGAGAACGGCATGTTCGGTCTCCTGGGGAGAAACGGCGCGGGAAAGACCACGCTGATGAAGGTGATCGCGACACTTCTGCCCCGGTCAGAGGGAGAAGTGACCGTGTGCGGCAGAAGTACGTTAAGGGCGCAGGAGGTCCGGCGGATCGTGGGGTATCTTCCGCAGGATTTCTCTATGTATCCGAATATGACGGTGTACGAGGCGATGGATTACTTAGGCGTGCTGTCCGGGTTAAGTAAGGCGAAGCGCAGGCAGCGGATCCCAAGGCTCCTTGAGAGAGTGAACCTTCAGGATGACCGGAGGAAGAAGGTGAAGGCGCTGTCCGGCGGGATGAAACGGCGACTCGGTATCGCGCAGGCGATTCTTCATAATCCTAAGGTACTGATCGTGGATGAACCAACGGCAGGACTGGACCCGGAAGAACGGGTGCGTTTCCGTAATCTTCTGTGCGAGATCGCAGAGGATCGGATCGTGATATTATCTACCCATATCGTTGGGGATATTGAAGCGACTTGTGAGGATATTGCGGTTCTGGACGAGGGGAACGTCATATATCAGGGGACGGTGTCAGATCTGATCGCTATGGCAGAAGGGAAGGTATATTCGGCAGAGATCAGCAAGCGGGAATTGGAACTCTTGAAGAAGGACTATCTTGTGACCAGTATGCTTACCCTGGGAAATAATGTGATGGCACGTTTCCTGGCAGAAGAGAGGCCCTTTGCGTCAGCGAAGCTCTGTGAAGCGGGTGTGGAAGATGCTTACATGTATCTGATGCATGCAGAGAGGGGTGAGTACGGATGTTAGGACAGTTATTTGTCAGAGAGTGCAGGCAGACGGCAAGGAGTCTTATATTCTGGCTGATAGTTCTGATCCTGATCTTCGATTTTACCACGCAGCTTGGTGAGATGGAGATTGGTGAAGAACCGCAGCCGGGGCAGGAGAGCTATGGTTACCGGCAGAGCAAGGATCCGGATATCATTATGAGAAGTACGCTCGGACAGCTGACAGAGGAGTATGTCCGGGAGAACTATACGACTTATCCCATCGGTTTCTATAAGAGTGTGACGCTGAATGAGAAGGATGATGCGAGGATCGGGGAGATACTGGAAGAGACGGCGGGGATTGCAGGCCGTGAATCGGCAAAACAGATAATAGAAGAGTGGTATGCCGCCCGGAATGAGCCGGGATTGGCAGGCGAGCTTTTGAAGATAGAACCGGCAGACGGTCTGACTTATGAACAGTTTACCGATCTTATGGATGAAGCAGATAAGATTCTGGGCGGAGGCTCGAACTACGGTAAGGAGTACCGGGAGAAGAATGCCCAGGTTCCTAAGACTTACGAGGAAGCGGTGAAGGAATACGACGCGTTGCTAGAAAAGGATCGGCTGACCGGCGGCTATGCCAGGCTGTTCTGTGATTATATGGTGATCTTCCTTGGAATTCTGCCTGTCTTCCTGGCGGTGACAAGGGGGCTCAGGGACCGGCGTTCCATGATGCAGGAGTTGATCTATACGAGGAAATGTTCTTCATTGACAGTCATAGTAAGCCGCTATCTGGCGATGATCGTGATGCTGACGCTGCCCGTGCTTATATTGTCTCTGAATCCGCTGCTGAAATGCATGAGCTATGCCGGCAAAGCAGGGATTGCGGCGGATATGCTTGCATTTGTGAAATACACCTTCGGATGGCTGCTTCCGACGATCATGGTCGTATCGGCGCTTGGAATGCTCCTCACAGAGCTTACCGATACGGCGGCCGCGGTGCTGGTGCAGGGAGCATGGTGGTTTATTGCCGTATTTAGCGGTGCGGACAGCCTGAGAGGAGGAATGTATGGCTGGAGCCTGACGCCAAGGCACAATACAGAGCTTAACTGGCAGGGATTCCATGACGGCTTCGCACAGCTTGCAGCGAACAGGCTGCTCTATACGGCTGCTGCCTTGCTGTTGGTCGTGCTGACTGTTTTCATCTATTCTCAGAAAAGGAAAGGGAGGCTTCATATCCGTGGAAAGATACTGGCAGATCGAAAAAATAAATCTTAAATATCATATACCATTGCATGTCCTGGTCTCTGTCCTGCTGCTTCTGATATCGCCGTTTCTGATAGGGGTGGCGAATCTTGGGGCGCAGGATACGGCAAAAGCCCTGGAGATGTATGTCGCCCTTATTGGGATCGTGCTTCTGCCGCCGGTATTCTTGCCGGAGCAGAACCGTGATATCCGCGACCTTATTTACACCAAATATCTGAACGGTCCGGTAATATATCTGGTGAGGATCCTTGGAAATATCCTGCTCATGGCGGTATTGCTCGGGCTGTATATCGGGATGCTTGCATATAATGGATGTGAATTCCCGGCCGGCAAATATTTCTGCGGGGCATTGACGGAGATGCTGTTCTTGGGAGGGCTGGGGGTGTTCTTCTATGGCTTGTGCGATAATCTGGTGATCGGGTATATGGCTCCCATTGTCTACTATATAGCGGCAATCGGGGGCGGAGAGAAATATATGAAGATGTTCTATCCATTTTCCATGGTCAGGGGAAGCTATGGAGAGAAGGTATGGCTGGCTTTTGGGGCAGTGGTTCTTGTGAGCGGGGGAGTGTGGCTTCGATGCAGAAGGAAGAGGAGGAAATTCAAGTAGAAGACCGTCTTGAAAATGCCCGTGAATCGTGATACTATTGAAATCAGTGATATGGCCTGTCATCATCAGTTGGCAGGCGGCAAGAGAAATGGAGATTAGTATTATGAGTCAAGTTACATTAGTGATCATGGCGGCGGGAATCGGGAGCAGATTCGGAGGCGGGATCAAGCAGTTAGAGCCGGTGGGGCCGAATGGCGAGATTATTATGGACTATTCCATCTATGATGCCATGGAAGCAGGGTTTAATAAGGTGGTGTTTGTGATCCGTAAGGATCTTGAGAAGGATTTTAAGGAAGTGATCGGCAACCGGATCGAAAGGATCGTGGATGTGGATTATGCTTACCAGGAGCTTGAGAATATACCGGAGCGGTTCCGGGGCAAATTAGAAGGAAGGACGAAGCCCTGGGGAACAGGGCAGGCGATCCTCTGCTGTAAGGATGCGGTGGACGGGCCGTTCCTTGTGATCAATGCGGACGATTACTATGGGAAAGAGGCGTACAGGGAAGCTTATCAGGAGCTGGTAAAGCCCCATACAGGATCGGAGATCAGTATGGTCGGATTCCGGCTGAAGAATACTCTGAGTAAGAATGGAACCGTGACCAGGGGTGTATGCAGGATTGACGGGGCATCTATGCTTGAGGCGATCGAAGAGACCTATGAGATCGAGGCGAAGGGAGATCATGCGGTGGCGCAGAAGGCTGGAGCGGAGATCCGGCTGGATCTTGAGTCTCCGGTATCCATGAATATGTGGGGGCTTCAGCCGGAGTTCTTCGAGATACTTAAGAGCGGATTTGCAGATTTCCTGGATAAGGTAGAAGAGGGGGATGTCAAGGCGGAGTATCTTCTTCCGAAGATCATCGGACAGCTTCTTGAGGATGAGAAGGTGCAGGTGAAGGTCTTGAAGTCCCATGACCAGTGGTTCGGGGTTACTTATAAGGAAGATAAAGGAACGGTGGTAGAAGCAGTTCGGAAGCTGATTGCGAAGGACGAGTATCCGGAGAGATTATTTTCTTAAGGCAGGATGCGTGTGAACGGATCGAATGTAAGGTTGAGGTGCTGAGGGATCGATTAGAGTAGACAGCGGGGTAGGGTTACTCCGCTGATTTTAACAGAGAGGATAATATTGTGAAAGAATGGTTGACGAATAGAGCAGATCTTGCGAAGAAATTAATCTGGAATCTCCTGCTGTCATCAAGCTGGGCATTGATCATAGCAGTATTTTTTACAGGGCATTTATGGCAGTTGAATAATATCAGGCAGAATTTGGCGTCCTTACGCATATGGGTCAGTCTGAACAGAGCGTTTCTGCTCTTTTTTGTTTTGTTCTTTATCGGCCTGCATTTTATCTTACCGGTTAAAAAGATGTATGATCAGATCTTCGAGAAGAGATGGCTTGTCGGTATGCTGCTGTTATTGTTCTTAACGGTGAACCGATATCATGGAGACTCTATTACTTATTATAATGAGACGATTCAGCCGGAAGCGTGGGAAGACGATGCCTCTGTACCGATCTTTGGGAAGACGAGGGCGATCCGTTCGGACGAATATATCGTAGATACGCCGTCCGCTCTGGCAGCAGGGTACGGAGAACATCCATATGGAGCCCGCAA
This sequence comes from uncultured Dorea sp., assembly GCA_947388185.1. Classification (GTDB taxonomy): domain Bacteria; phylum Bacillota; class Clostridia; order Lachnospirales; family Lachnospiraceae; genus Sporofaciens. The sequence goes on from CANDQP010000076.1 coordinate 16,737, forward strand.
TGAGGTCATGCGGGGAACGGAGACGTCGAATATCGCGGCAGGAGTATATGTAGGATATATGACGCTGGCAAAAGCGCCGTGGGAACTGTCCTATAAGCTCCTTCCCCGGGAATATGCGTTCAGCTTCTGCTGGTATGCCAAGATCATTCTCGGATTTTTGATGTCCATAGAATTGTTCTGTCTGATCACGAAGAAGAATCGCTTGTTGTCGGTGACCGGCGCTTTTTTGATCGTGTTTTCTTCCTTTTATATGTGGTGGAGATTTTCGATCCACTTTATCTCGGCGCCGGGGACGATCGTCTGTGTACATTATTTTTTGAACAGCGATAAGTTCTGGAAGAGGATATTGCTTGGACTGGGGACGGCATTATGCTTCGGTAATTTCATTCTTAATTTGTATCCGGCATGGCAGGTTCCCCTGGGATATATGTTCTTAGCGATAGGGATCTGGTGTCT
>CANDQP010000077.1 GCA_947388185.1 uncultured Dorea sp.
CTCCGCTTAAGATCGCATCGATGATACCGCGGGTATCACGGATAGAGATACGCTTGCCTGTGCCGTTCCATCCTGTATTAACCAGATATGCCTTAGCGCCGCTCTTCTGCATTCTCTTAACGAGCTCTTCTGCATATTTCGTAGGATGCAGCTCAAGGAACGCCTGTCCAAAGCATGCGGAAAAGGTTGGTGTAGGCTCAGTGATTCCGCGCTCTGTACCTGCAAGCTTAGCTGTGAATCCTGACAGGAAGTAATACTGTGTCTGCTCCGGTGTAAGAATAGATACTGGAGGCAGTACGCCAAAAGCGTCTGCGGACAGGAAGATAACTTCCTTCGCTGCTGGAGCAGCAGACTTCGGACGTACGATCTTCTCGATGTGGTTGATCGGGTAAGATACTCGTGTATTCTCTGTCACACTCTTGTCATTGAAATCGATCTTGCCATCTGCGTCCAGAGTAACATTCTCAAGAAGTGCATCTCTCTTGATCGCATTGTAGATATCCGGCTCTGATTCCTTGTCAAGGTTGATAACCTTCGCATAACATCCGCCCTCGAAGTTGAAGATACCGTCGTCATCCCAGCCGTGCTCGTCATCACCGATGAGAAGTCTCTTCGGATCAGTAGAAAGCGTAGTCTTTCCTGTTCCGGAAAGTCCGAAGAAGATCGCGGTATTCTCTCCGTTCATATCTGTATTGGCAGAGCAATGCATGGAAGCGATCCCCCTAAGCGGCAGATAGTAGTTCATCATAGAGAACATACCCTTCTTCATCTCTCCGCCGTACCATGTATTGATGATAACCTGCTCGCGGCTTGAAATGTTAAATACAACTGCTGTCTCAGAATTCAGGCCAAGCTCCTTGTAGTTCTCAACCTTAGCCTTGGATGCATTATAAACAACGAAATCCGGCTCAAACTTCTCAAGCTCTTCTTCAGTCGGCATAATGAACATATTCCTGATAAAATGAGCCTGCCATGCCACTTCCATGATAAAACGGATTGACATACGTGTGTCTTCATTCGCACCGCAGAAAGCGTCTACCACAAACAGCTTCTTGTTAGAGAGCTCGTTCAAAGCAATATCCTTAACTGTCTTCCAGGTCTCCTCTGAAGCCGGATGATTGTCATTCTTGTATTCATCGGAGGTCCACCATACGGTGTCCTTAGAATTCTCATCCATTACAATGAACTTGTCTTTCGGCGAACGCCCGGTGTAGATACCAGTCATGACATTCACTGCGCCAAGCTCGCTGACCTGTCCCTTTTCAAAACCTTCCAGTTCCGGCTTTGTCTCCTCTTCAAATAACATCTCATATGAAGGGTTGTGTACGATTTCAGTGGTGCCGCTGATGCCATACTTACTCAAATTAATCTCTGCCATCTTTCATAATCTCCTTTTTTCATAGTATATGTTATTTAGTATACATATTTAAAAAATAAAATCAATAAAAATTCTCTAATTTTTTCTAAAAAGTCAAATTTTTAACAATCTTCACAACCAATTGCGTTATGAAATAACCTTTTTCAACATTTAGCTCAGTTCCCCTTTGGGGTACGTACTGCCTACAGCAAGAGAAAGAAGAGAGACTTACCGCGTCCCTCTTCTTTCTCTTACTAGTATAACTTATAGTCACCGGACTGCAGATCTGCCGCTGATCTATAATAATCCGCCTACTGCCAGGAACAACGGCGCGAATACCAGTGATACAATGGTCATCAGCTTAATAAGAATATTGATAGACGGTCCCGACGTATCCTTGAACGGATCTCCTACCGTATCACCCACAACCGCAGCCTTATGGGCTTCGCTGCCCTTGCCGCCGTGTGTTCCGTCTTCGATATATTTCTTCGCGTTATCCCATGCACCGCCTGAGTTAGACATGAAGATCGCAAGCATGACGCCTGTCACCAGCGCGCCCGCAAGCAGACCGCCTAAGGATGCAGGCCCCAACAATAATCCTACGGCCAGAGGAGATAATACCGCCATGATTCCAGGCACCAGCATCTCCTTAAGCGCCGCTGTCGTCGAGATCGCCACACAAGACTTATAATCCGGCTTCTCCGTCCCCTTCATGATACCCGGCTTCTCACGGAATTGGCGTCTTACTTCCTCGATCATCTTATACGCTGCTTTGGATACGGACTCCATCGTCATAGCCGAGAACAGGAATGGCAGCATGCCGCCGATGAATAATCCGATGATCACACGGCTGTTCAATAAATCTATGTTCTTAAGCTGCACCGCTTCTGCATAAGAAACGAACAGTGCAAGCGCCGTCAGCGCCGCGGAACCAATAGCAAATCCCTTGCCCATCGCCGCTGTCGTGTTGCCGACCGCATCCAGCTTGTCTGTAATCTTGCGGACGCCGGAATCCAGGCCTGACATCTCCGCGATACCGCCCGCATTATCCGCGATCGGTCCGTAAGCGTCTACCGCAACCGTGATCGCAGTCGTGGACAGCATCCCCACCGCCGCCAATGCGATACCATACAGCCCGCAGAACTGATATGCCAGGAAGATACCTACGCAGATCAGAAGGATCGGGATTCCCGTAGACTTCATACCTACTGCCAGACCGCTGATGATCGTAGTCGCAGGTCCTGTCTCCGACTGCTCCGCGATCTCCTTAACCGACTTATAATCGCCGGATGTATAGACCTCGGTGATGATACCGATCAGAAGACCTACGATCAGTCCCGCAACGATCGCGATCGCCGCGTTCATATTGCCGAAAAGATACTGGCTGAACACGAATGCCGCAATCAACACCAGCGCGCTGGCCACATAAGAGCCCATCTTAAGCGCCTTATGCGGATTCGAATTCTCATCGCCTTTAACAAAGAAGGTTCCGAGAATGGACGCAACCAGTCCGAGACCTGCGATCAAAAGCGGATAGACCGCGCCTTCAATCTGATAATATACGATTCCAAGAGTGAGCGCCGAGATCAGGGCTCCTACATAAGACTCAAACAAGTCCGCACCCATTCCGGCAACGTCGCCTACGTTATCGCCTACGTTATCCGCGATAACTGCAGGATTACGCGGATCATCCTCCGGGATTCCCGCTTCAACCTTCCCGACAAGGTCCGCTCCTACGTCTGCCGCTTTCGTATAGATTCCTCCGCCTACACGGGCAAATAATGCGATCGAAGATGCTCCAAGACTGAATCCTGAGAGTACATCTACATTCCCCGTAACCAGATAGATCGTGCTTACCCCCAGCACGCCAAGTCCGGCTACACACATTCCCATAACCGCGCCGCCTGAAAATGCAATAGAAAGAGCCTTATTCATGCCGCCTTCCTTCGCTGCGTTCGCAGTCCTGACATTCGCCCTCGTCGCTACAGTCATTCCAAAATATCCTGCCAGTGTGGAGAATACTGCCCCCACCACAAAACAGACTGCGGTCACCCAGTTGCCGATTCCAAAGCCGATCAGCAGAAATAATACCAGAACGAAGAACACCAGTATCTTATACTCTGCTGTCAGGAATGCCTGGGCCCCCTCACTGATCGATGATGCGATCTCCCGCATCCTCTCGGTTCCTGCACTCTGTTTGTTCACTCTCGCCGCCAGAACGCCGGCAAAAATGAGTGCGATAATCCCCAAAACAGGAACCACGTTCAAAAACATTTCCATAATAACCCTCCTATAAAACTTATTATCCTTATATTATCATAAAAAAATGGTTTGTATATAATTTTTTTCTGATTTTTTGCTACTTTTTAACAGTTTGTGAATTTATTTTAATTTTTGTCACATTCTAAATCTGTTAATTTTCGCACAAATATTCATAATCAAGCATTTCATACAAACAATTAATTTATTTTTTATCAGGATAAAATTTTTTTATTAAATTCACTATAGCATATTAAAAAAGAGAAGTCAAACCTATCTTGACTTCTCTTCTGCAAGCAGCGCCGCTCCCAGCGCACCTGCATATCTGCCCCGTTCGGTCGGTTCAACCTCCCGCCCGATCTTCTCGGATAAGATCCTGGTAAAATACTGGCTATTGCTTAAGCCTCCTGTCAGTATGATCCTTCCTGCAAGGCTCTTTTTCTGGCTTAACTGCGCCACCTTCGCCGCGACCGAATCCACGACTCCGGCCGCAATGTCCTCTCGTTTCCTTCCCTCTCCGATATAGTTGATCACCTCGGACTCCGCAAATACCGTACACAGCGAGCTGATCGGAAGGACCGTTCCCGTATCCGCCATATCAAACAATTCCTGCAGGGTAACCCCCAGCCGGTTTGCCATGATCTCCAGGAATTTCCCGGTACCGGCAGAGCATTTGTCATTCATCAGGAAATCCTGCACCATCCCGTTCTCTACCAGGATCACCTTCGTATCCTGCCCGCCTACATCAATGATGGAGCAATGATCTCCCGCCATCTCTCTTCCGCCCCTGGCATGACAGGTGATCTCCGTGATCACATAGTCTGCGAAATCTACCGCCACCCGGCCGTATCCTGTCGCTACCACCCTGGTGTCTTCTGACAGTACGTCTATGTCATTTTCTTTTAATTTTTCTTTAATTGTATGAGTAGTTTCTTTACTGCTCCAGCCTGTCGGAAGAACGAATTCCAGCTCCTTCTTCCCTCTCGCCACTACCTTGGATGCCGTGGAGCCGATATCAATCCCTACATAATCCATGTTCCTTACCTCTAACAATATCTGTCTCTTTTTGGATTTACATCCCGCTCAATCGCCGCGATCTTAAGGATCTCGATTCCTTTCTCTCTTACGCAGGCCTCTACCGTTTCGATCTCTTCCTCCCGGATCAGGAGCGACACCCCGCAGCATTTACTCGCGGCTCTGGGGGTAGGGGCGATCGTCGCCCGCACCCCCAGATTCTTCAGTTCTCTATGTAGCCGCATCGCATTATCATGATTGGGAAATAAAACATAATGCTGAATCTCCTGCATATGTATTCACCAGACTAATTATTCAGCATCTCAATGAATGCACTGACTCTCGTACGAAGCTGCTGCGCATCACTGTCCGTATAATCCGTCTCGATTCCAAGCACCGGAATTCCCGCTTCCTTAAGTGCACGCTCTACCAGATACCCTTCGGTGTCATACAGGTTACAGAACTTCAGGTTCACATCAATGATACCGTCAGCCTTATACTCCTTCGCAAGACGCAGAATATCGTCGATCCTTCTTGCATTCGGCGTGAAGCATGCACAGTTGATGTTCATATATCTGTCTGCCAGCGCATTGATCTGATCCGTTACTTCCGTCTTCGATTCGTCTACCAGATGTTCGAAATAACGTGTACCCGTACACATCTCTTCACAAACAACAGCTCCGCCGCTGGTCTCCACGATATTGTGGAGCTTCCAGTTCGGGATCGCAAGCGGTGTTCCGGTAAGCAGGATCCTCTTCGTCCCCGCCGGCACAACGCTGACTCCGTCCTTCACACGCTGCTCCAGCTCCTCGCACAATGCATTGGTCATCTGGGTAAATCTTCCCGGATCATCGTAGAACGCGATCTGGGAGATCAGAAGAGCATCACAGCCGCTGATCGGCAGATTCTCATTCTTACGAAGCTCATATAACCTCTCAAGGGCTCTTCTCTTGCCGTTGATCAGCTTGATACTTCCGGCAAGCTTCTCCGCCGTGATCTCGTTGCCGGTGAAGTCTTCTACCACCTTCTTAAATGCCTCTATCTCCTCTGCCCAGGCCTTGATATCCTTCGCTCTCTTCATCTGCGGCAGGTCCATAATGTGAATCGGCACATCCTCCCCAAGGATCTCCCATGCTTTCTTCTTGCCGTCGCAGGTCGTCTCTCCCACATACATATCGGCAATCCTGAAGAACGGGCAGGTACGGTCTAATCTTGCACCTACGGAAGCCTTGATCAGCGGGCAGGTATTGGTCGGAAGCACCTTCTCTCCGCCCGGTACCCAGAACTGAGATCCGCCGCATAAGCCTGTCGCGATCGCGCCCGCCGCAAATACGATCTCATCCGGTACATAGACGCAGAAGGTTCCGAATACCTTGCCGCCCTTCTTCTGATGCTCGATCAGCTCTGCCGGACGGATGCCATGGATATCCGCCACTACCATGTTGTAATAATCCATGCCCTCCGGGCGGTTCTCCTGTGACAGATATACATCTCCAAACGCCTGCGGAAGCACCGCACACAACTGGTCGTGCGTCTCCAGATCCATTCCCAGTTCTTCCCACATCTTGCGATAATCAGCCATAATAATATCCTCCTTGTATCTTTTGTTATCGCCAGGAACCCCTGCGGATATACCGCTGCGGGTTCCCATATCTTATTAGAATAAACGTAACACTTTTTACATTTTGAGGCAATGGATTCATGGCTGAACGCCTATTGTTTTTTATAATATTCAAGTTCTATATATTGATATCATCTATAACTTGCACACTTCTTCAGAGCCGCATCCGGCAAGCGTTTCATCGATCGGCCGTCAACTCACGGATCCCTTCTATACACCGGTCGATCTCTGCCTTCGTATTCTCCGCTCCGAATGCGAATCTCACCGTTCCCTGCGGATATGTATGCAGCGTTTGATGCGCCGCCGGCGCACAGTGCAGTCCGACCCGCGTCATAATTCCATACCGCTGTTCCAGTTCAAATGCGATCACCGCATTGTCTTCCTTCTCGAAATCCAGCGAAACGACCGCTACCCGATCTTCTAATCCGGTCTTCCCTGCAACACGGATCTTAGGAAACTCCCCGATGCGCTCCAGAAAATACCGTGTCAGCTCCATTTTCCCGGCATGTATCCTTTCAAGCCCCGTCTCTTCAATATAAGAAAGAGCCGCGTGAAGCCCGATGATCCCCGGAAGATTCAAAGTCCCGCTCTCATACTTGTCCGGCAGCCTCTCCGGCATCAGAAGCGAATCCGACTGGCTTCCGGTCCCTCCCGCGATATACGGCTCCATGCAGGAATCCAGCTCTTCCGAGATCAGGAACCCGCCGATCCCCTGCGGTCCAAGAAGCCCCTTATGTCCTGTAAATGCGAGGAAATCAATCCCGCAGCCTTGCATATCAACCGGAATCGTCCCTGCACTCTGCGCCGTATCCACAGCGAAAAAGAGATGACGCCTCCTGCATATTCCCCCGATCTCCCGTATCGGTACGACCGTTCCGCAGACATTGGATGCATGGAGCATGATCACCGCTCTGGTATTGCTTCTGACCGCGTCCTCTAACGCTTCCGGGTGCACGGTTCCGTCCGTCTCCGTCCTGACCGTATCCCAGGTTATCCCCTGCGCTTCCATCTGCTTAAGCGGACGCATCACCGCATTATGCTCCAGGCCCGATACCAGCACATGATCTCCTGACCGCAAAAAGCCCTTGATAAAATAATTCAGAGAATATGTAATACCCGGTGTAAAGATCACACATCTTGAATCCTTCGCATGAAACAGCCGCGCCAACTGGTCCCGTGTGTCCAGAACAACGCCTTCCACCTCATACGCGCCCTCGTAGTTTCCCCTGTTAATATTAAAAGCGCCGTTTGTCAGCAGATCAGCCATTGCCTCTGCGACATTCGGCGCTTTCGGCCAGGATGTACTCCCGTTGTCAAAATAGATCTTGCCATCGTTCGTTTGACCGAAACACATGATTCATCTTCCTCCTTAATGCTTCGCTTCCCCATAGTCAATCTTCACTAATACCAGGCCCTCCGGCGGCGCTGTCACACCTGCCTCCGTCCGCTCTCCTGCTTCCAGGATCTCCTTAACCTTCCCCGGATCGTAGAACCCCCGTCCTACCCGGATCAGCGTGCCGGCTATGATCCGCACCATATTGTACAAGAACCCATTGCCCGTGACACGGATCGTAATATCCCGGTCTTCCTTCTCTACCTCGATCCCGTCTATCCTGCGCACTGTGTTCTCCGCATTCGTGCGGATATTGCAAAAGCTGGCGAAATCATGCTCTCCTGCCAGATATGCCGCTCCTTCCCGCATCTTCTCCACGTCCAGCGGAAAAGAAACGAAAGTGCTGTATCTGCGCTTCAGCGGATCCGGCAGCTGGGCGTTATAGATATGGTATTCGTAGGTTTTGCTTATCTGCTCCTGATAACGGGGGTGCCAGTCAGGCGGTACTTCCTCTGACTTGACGATTACGATATCTGCCGGGAGCTTCTGGTTCAGCGCATATGCCATGCGCTCCGGGGGGATCGGGGAATCCGTATCGAATACCGCCACATTTCCCAGGGCATGGACGCCCGAGTCTGTACGGCTTGCGCCGATAATGTGAATGTCTTCTCCGGTCAGTTTCTTAAGTTTTTTGTTCAGGACCTCTTCGATGGTTATGCCGTTGGGCTGGATCTGCCAGCCGCAGTAGTCTGTACCGTCATAGGAGACGAGAAGTCGGATGCGTTTCATGGGGTTACCTCTGATAAAATCTCTTTTTAAGGCAAGACACAGATTCCCTGCCTGTGTACTGAAAATGGATATTAAAATATCCAGATGTGCAGCGGAAGGTATCTTCCGATTGCAAATACTGCTATAACGTATATGATCACTATGGCATACGCCGTGTAATCGCGATGCTTATAATGTAAAGGCTTCATCTTCGTCCTGCCCTCCCCGCCGCGGTAGCAGCGGGCTTCCATAGCCATGGCAAGATCGTTGGCACGGCGAAAGGCTGATACGAACAGAGGAACAAGGATCGGAATCATACTCTTCGCCCTCTGGATAATATTGCCGCTCTCAAAATCCGCTCCCCGGGCGATCTGCGCCTTCATGATCTTGTCCGTCTCTTCTAAGAGGATCGGAATGAACCGAAGCGCAATCGACATCATCATCGCGACCTCATGGACCGGCACACGGATCTTGTTCAAAGGATGGAGCAGCGCCTCTATCCCGTCGGTCAGCTCGTTGGGCGTTGTGGTGAAGGTCATAAGGGACGAGCCGATGATCAGGTAAATGAGCCTGACCGCCATATAGACGGCCGTTACCAGACCGCCCTCCGTGATCGTAATGATCCAGGCGTGGAACAACACGTCTCCGCTTCTCGTCAGAAACAAATTAAATAATACCGTGATCATCAGCAGCAGAACCACCGGTTTTAACCCCCTCACAATAAATGAAAACGGAACTCTCGATATTCGGATCACCGTGACGAGGAATATGGTCGCAACCAGATATCCGGAAATACTGCGGAATAAAAATAACGAAATCAGATATAACAAAGTAGACACAAGCTTCACCCTCGGGTCAAGCCTGTGCACAACGCTCTTAGCCGGATAATATTGTCCTATCGTTATGTCTCTTACCATCTCTTCGTCTCCATCATCTGTTATGCGCCTGTACTGCAAGCCGTGCAGGCATTATGATCCCACCGCTCTCAGAATCTCATCCGCTGCCTCCGCTACCGTCGTCACATCTGTCCTGACAGGAATCCCTCTTCCCGCAAGATCATGCATAATATAAGTAACCTGCGGCGCGGCAAGGCCTACCTTCTCCAACTCCTGATAATGCTCGAACACCCGCTTCGGCTCATCATTGTACATGACGGCTCCCTTGTTCATCACGATCAGCCTGTCAGCATATTTGGCAACATCTTCCATACTGTGAGATACCAGGATCACCGTTATATCGCTCTCCCTGTGAAGATATGCGATCTGATCCAGAATGTCGTCCCTCCCCTTGGGATCAAGCCCCGCAGTCGGTTCATCCAACACCAGAACCTTAGGCCGCATGGCAAGCACACCCGCGATCGCCACACGGCGCTTCTGCCCGCCGGACAGTTCAAACGGAGAGACGTTATAATACTTCTCCTTGAGCCCTACCAGACGCAGCGCTTCAAGCGCCCGTTCCTTACACTGGTCTGCAGAAAGCCCCTGATTCTTCGGTCCGAAGCATACGTCTGTCATGACGTCGATCTCGAACAACTGATGCTCCGGGTATTGGAACACAAGTCCCACCTCGTTCCGAAGCCCCCGCATAGAATAGCCTTCCCGGTAAATATTCTCACCGTTATAATACAGCTCCCCGCTCGTCGCACGGATCAGGCCGTTCAAATGCTGGATCAGTGTAGACTTCCCGGATCCGGTATGGCCGATAATCCCCACGAACTCCCCGTGGGGGATCTCAATACAGATATCGTTTAACGCCTTCTTCTCATATGCGGTTCCCTGACTGTATACATAATTCAAATGCTCTAATTTAATTGACATAGCGCTTCCACCAACTCTTCTTTCTTAAGTATCCCGTCAGGAATCTTAAGCCCCCTTTTTCTCAGTTCATCCGCAAGAAGCGTCACCTGCGGAACATCCAGGCGGTAGGATTTGAGTTCGTCTACCCGCGAGAATATCTCCCTGGGTGTTCCTTCCATCACAACATGCCCATGATCCATCACATAGATCTTGTCCGCGTCTACGACCTCTTCCATATAATGAGTGATCAGGATAACCGTCACCTTCTTCTGCTCCCTTAGCTTCTGAACCGTCTTAAGAACTTCCCTGCGTCCTACCGGATCAAGCATCGCCGTAGGCTCGTCCAGCACGATACACTTAGGCTCCATCGCAACCACACCCGCGATCGCCACACGCTGCTTCTGTCCGCCGGATAATTTGTTCGGGGAATGATGCCTGTACTCGATCATCCCCACGGATCTTAAGCTGTCCTCTACCCGCTGCCAGATCTCATCCGTGGGAACGCCTAAGTTCTCCGGGCCGAATCCCACGTCCTCCTCCACGACTGTCCCGATGATCTGGTTGTCAGGATTCTGAAATACCATCCCCGCTGACTGGCGTACGTTCCACAGCTCTTCCGGGTCTTTGGTATTGCGCCCGTTCACCCACATCGTCCCTTGCGTCGGCACGAGAATGGCATTGATATGCTTGGCAAGGGTAGACTTCCCGGAGCCGTTATGACCCAGAATAGCGATAAACTGGCCCTCCTGTACATCTATATCTACTTCATCGACAGCACGGGACACACCGATCACATTGCCTTCCTCATCCCGCTTCTCATATTCAAATACCAGCTTCTCCGTCTGAACCATGTCCATGAGGACGCCTCCAATCTGTTAATTCACTTTTCTTATTGTACGTTATCGAGGAGTGTTTTGCAAGGTTCTAATTTATTTTAAATCTCCAGCCGCTCTCACCTTCACCCGTTCGTATATCCGCAGCTGTCATAACGTCTCCGCCTGCTCCAAGGGCAATATCTTCAATTTCTCTGATCCCTATCTTTCTCACGTTCACTTCCTTTAATGTATTACTAACATAGTCTAATACCTCCAGAGTCCTCCCGTCATTATTGACGCGGCAGAAAAAAACAGAACATCTTTCTCCCTTCGGCCAAAGATGTTCTTATCACACTCTATATATCCAGCAGCCCGCACCGCAACAGCCCGGGAAATCTCTGCACTCCTCTATCCCCCGCTTCTCCGCCTTCTCAACGGATTCTAACACCGATATAGAAGAAACGATCCTCCATCTAGGTTCGAAGGCGTGCAGATGGCATGGATAGCAAGTGCTTATTACTCAAGAATTAACGCAGAGATGTACTAAATAACCGTATACTGCATATATTCGTACAGCAGCCTCGTCCCTTCCGTGATCTCCGGCGGAAGAAGCGCACGCGCCGTCATCTTAGGCTCCGCATTCTGATCCGTCTCATCTTCCCTGCGAAGCATTGCGTAATCACCGTCTATCCTCTCCACGATATATGTACATGTTAACATGTTATTTCCCTGCCTTTCCGATTGATAATAATGATCCCGACGCTCACACAGACAAGCGCGATCAGATTCTTCACGGATATTACCTGTTCTCCTAAGAATATTGCCGACATCGCAACCCCGAACACCGGAATACTGAATCCGAATATCGCAACCTTGCCTACAGAATTGTACTTCAGAAGCTCCGCCCATATGCTGAAAGCCACCGTAGACAGCAAGGACATATACAGCAGCAGAAGCGTTGATTTCAAGGCAAATCCATGCACGCTTCCGCCGGCCGCCGCGCCGGTCAGAATCAGCACCGCACCGCCGAACAACAGTTGATAAGCCGTGATCGTCACCGGCTTCTCCCTGTCAGAGATCATCTTAAGCGTCACGCTGCTCAGTCCATAGGAAAACGCGCACACCAAGACCATCCCCTCTCCCATCAGGGAGAAGCCGCTGCTCCACGCTCCCGGCTCCAGATTGATGATAATGATCCCTGCAAATCCCACCAAACAGCCCGCAACCTTCTTCCAGGTAAGCTTCTCTGATCTCATCAGGAAATGCGCCGCTATAATAGAGAAAAATGCATTCGACGCGTTGATCACAGACCCCTTGGCCCCCGTTGTGTGCGCCAGGCCGATATAGAAACACACATACTGGACTGTCGTCTGCAAAAGCCCTTGTCCAAACACATACGGGACTGAACTCTTCTTCATCGTGATCACACCCTTCTCCAGCACACATGCCAGAATAAATGTAAACACGCCTGCCAGAAAAAACCGATACCCGGCAAATAATATCTGACTCCCCGAGCCCTCTATCTGGAATAATTCATATCCTATTTTAACACACGGAAATGCGCTGCCCCATAAGGCGCAGCACATCAATGCCAGAATCGTTCTGGTTACCGTATTCTGATAAAACCGTTCCATTATTCCTTCTCCGGTTCCAGATAATCCACACCCTGCGTATCTACCGTAACCTTCTTCATCTTCTGTTCTATAAGCGGCCTGTCATTATAATCCGTATCTGTATCCGCGATCTTATTCACAATGTCCATACCTTCGGTCACCTTGCCGAACGCCGCATATGAACCGTCCAGATGCGGAGAATTCTTATGCATGATGAAGAACTGTGATCCTGCTGAATCCGGATGCATCGCCCGCGCCATAGACAGCACGCCTTCTGTGTGCTTCAAGTCATTCGCCACACCGTTCTGACTGAACTCACCTTTGATATTATATCCCGGGCCGCCCATACCCGTTCCGTCCGGGCATCCGCCCTGGATCATAAAACCGCTGATCACACGGTGGAAGATCAGTCCGTCATAGTATCCCTTTTTCACCAAAGAGATAAAATTATTCACCGTATTCGGCGCGATCTCAGGATACAGCTCCGCCTTCATAATGTCCCCGTTTTCCATTTCAAATGTCACAATTGGATTCGCCATACTTCATTTCCTCTTTTCCCTGTTATTTATCTACTAAAATATCCTGTTTAGACGCTATCTATTGTAGCGGATAACAGGCGGTTCGTAAAGCTATTTTTTATATAGAATGATGCCGCCTTTCTCCTCATATCCAGTATTCCACAGTTCTTCCAGGTGTAGCCGCACTTTCTCCCCGTAAGTAGTGGCTATGATCCACATTCCCCGTTCCGTCTCCTCATACCCAATCACCAGAAACCAGTGCCAGATGAAATCCTTATACTTCTCAGCCAGCTTATGACGAAGCATCAGATACGGAACCGGAAGTCCCGCATCAATCTGCCCTCTGATCCTTTCCGCCGCTTCTTCATATGGATATTCTCCTGCAAACCCTTCCATCCCGATTCCGATATCTTGTACCGGCATCTGCTTCACCCGCGCCTCATCACAGACGTCCCGAAGATATTTCTCAAATCCTTCTATATACCATTCAAGTTTCTTCACCCCGTTCACCCTCGGCCTGATATACGGCTTCATGATCTGGCTGAACTTCTTATAGTCCTCCTTGCTAAGCTCTTCAATATCATAAGGGTACAGAAACTCCATTCCCATATATTTTGCAAAATAAATACAACTGTCGCACGCTGTCGCCGCAGCGCAGCCTCCAATATGCATAACAATATTCGTGAACCAATCCTGATTGCCGCCAAACGCACCATCTATTGTAAAATAATTCAGTAACTTCTCCATTAGACTGTACTCTCCCCGTATTATGATATACTCTGATTACTCGTTCAGCAATTTATGCAGCAAAATATCCCGATTATTAATAAACAGTTCTGTTACAATATAGCTGTCCGTATCTTCATATTCACATAAATGAACCTCACCATTGTCAAAGCTATATATCTCCGCATCCGGCATCCCCAGCAAAATCGGCGAATGCGTCACTATTATAAATTGTGCCCCGTCTTTCGCACATTTATATATGTCCATTAACAATGTTAACTGTCTCTGCGGTGACAACGCAGCCTCCGGTTCATCAAAAATAAAAATCCCGCCTGCTTTCATATAGTTCTGCGCAATCGCCAGAAAGCTCTCGCCATGGGATTTCTCATGATATTTCTCGGAAGGATGGTCGATATCCGCGTATTCCTGCTCCTTCGTCGCCACATTATAGAAGCTCTCCGCCCTCAGAAAATATCCGACTCTTGGCCTGCGGACTCCTTTTATAATCGTAACGGCATCACACAATTCCGAGTGAGAATCATACGTTGAGAAGGAATAATTCCTGGTTCCGCCCTCCGGATTAAATCCATATGCAACGGCAATCGCTTCTAATAGCGTTGATTTCCCGCTTCCGTTTTCCCCTACAAAAAATGTTACCGACTTATTGAAATCTAATGTATGCACATCTTTTATGGCCTCTATCTTCCTCAAATAGCTGTCTGCTTCAATCTTCTTCCAGTCGATCATCAATCCCTGAATAAACTGATTCTTCACACTTATCCTCCATATAAAATCTGTTTGCTCACTTCTCATTTTATAAGCCTGTCTGGAGATGTGCAAGCCATATATTTATATTCTGTATGAAAATCTTCTTAATACATAGTATTTTCTCTTTTTTTTAAATTTGTGAAAAATACCTCTTGACTTAGACCTAACTTTAGCTTCTACAATAATAGAAGCACACTGGGTTGCCAATATAAGTTTCAGATTAAACAAAGAGAGGGAAATGTATTATGAACATGAAAACATTAAAATTAAACAATAATATTGAAATGCCTATGGTTGGTTTCGGCGTTTTCCAAATTACAGACTTACAACTATGTGAGCAGGTTGTTTCAGACGCAATTTCGGTTGGTTATCGTTTATTAGATACAGCCAGTGTCTATGAAAACGAAAGTGCTGTCGGGACTGCCATCCGCAAAAGCGGCATACCGAGAGAAGAATTTTTTGTCACATCAAAAGCATATATGCCGGAAATGGGATATGAAAAAACAAAAGAAGCATTTGAACGAACATTGTCAAAAATGGGATTGGATTATTTGGACTTATATTTAATTCATCAGCCATTCGCTGATTATTATGGTGCATGGCGGGCAATGGAGGAATTATACAAAAAAGGGCTTATCCGTGCCATTGGCGTAAGCAATTTCCCCAGTGACCGCATTATCGACTTTTGCTACAATACAGACACGATTCCTGCTGTAAATCAGATAGAATTACACCCATTTTATCAGCGGGAAGATGAACTTGATATTTTGAAAGAGTATAACATTCAGCCGCAGGCATGGGCGCCGTTTGCAGAGGGACTAAATAATATGTTCTCAAACCCGGTGCTTACTAAAATAGCTCATGCACATGGTAAGTCCGTTGCACAGATAATACTCCGATGGAATGTTGAGCGCAATGTTATAACAATACCAAAATCAACCCATAAAGACAGAATGGAAGAAAACTTCAACATTTGGGATTTCAAATTATCTGATTGTGATATGGAAGAGATTTCCAAACTTGATCTACACCGCCCACAGATGCTAGACACGAGAAACCCTAATGAGGTAAAGCGGGTATATGGTTTTAAGGATAATCCCGTTGTTACTTCTCTGCAATAAGACCTATCAATATACAGAAAGAATTAAGATACGCATAGATACAGAGTATTGAACGGCAGGCTTACAGACACGCAATTAATAAGAGCAACGCTTGCCGCAATTACTGATTTGCTGAAAAAGATAGTGAAAAGCGGCCTTGAATTTGCTATAATAAACATAGACATATCAAGGCTGTTCCGACACGGAAGGAATAAAAATGTCACATAGTAAGTTCAAACTTACAGGAGAACAAAATGAGCAAGATTCATCGGATAAGATGCGGCAATGTTAATTGCCATATTATTGATAACGGAACAAGCGGAATATTGGTGGACACAGGAAAAAAGGAGTTCCTTGACAAGGTGATGGAAGCATGCAGATCTTATAATGTGAAACTGATCATCTTAACCCACGCGCATTTTGACCACGCCGAAAATGCTGCCCGGATATCGGATACCTTAGGAATTCCTATTGGAATGAATGAGAATGATCGTAATCTGATTCAATCAAACACAAACCAATCGCTGTCCGCTGCAACTATATTAGGGAAAATCGTCCTATCAGCGTCCCTCAAGGAATTTTCGGTCCGTTCCATACCGGAATTTAAACCTGACGTATCGCTGCATAATGATGACCGTCTGGACGATTACGGAATAGATGCCCGCATTATTTCTTTACCGGGACATACGGATGGTTCTATCGGCATTGATGTGGACGGTAAACATTTTATAGTCGGCGATGCACTGATGAATATGTTTTATCCCACAGTTTCCATGCTGTATCATAATAAGGACAGCATGCTGAAAAGCGCAAGAAAAATAAGCGATATAGGCAATAGAATCATATATTTCGGTCATGGCAAGCCGGTTCTTAATAAGAATTGGGTTAAGTAACCTTTAATCAGCGGCACACATGGCAAAACGGCAGTATCATATGCCTTGTTTAGAACATTTTACAGGAGGAAAACATGGATTTTATCGATGAAAAAGACTATATCATGCGGCTCATCAAGGAAGCGGTTAGAGTGCTTTTTTCTCTAATACTTGGGAAACAATACAAGTCGGTTGAACTGCCGGAAGCAAACAAATACGAGGTTTCAGGGGACACGCTGGCGAAATACGAACGAATGGTTGATGAAGGCTTTATAAATGAAGCCGAAAATATATTGCTGGAAGGTATTGACTATGCCAAAAAAGAAGAAGTTCTTGCAGCAGTATTATTCTATCAATATATAAGCGAAAAAGATATTGATTTCTTAGAAGCACACAATTATTCCAAAGAGGAAGCGTTGGATGGGATTAATAGACTGGCAGAGAAACTAGGAATGGATATTCCATTCACATGGGAAATGTAAAGATGGTAGTGTAAAATCTCTTACATTATTCCTTTTTGCCAATTCAGGATTTTTATCCCTCTATGCTTTTGCGGTAAATCCGAATAATG